>CANHVD010000363.1 GCA_947463775.1 Planctomycetaceae bacterium
ACGACGACATGAAGACCAACCTGATGCACGAACTGCAGCGTCAGTTCAAGCCGGAATTCCTCGGTCGTCTCGACGAAGTTGTGGTCTTCCGCAAGCTGACTCGCAACGAACTGATGAAGATTGTCGATATCGAACTGGCCAAGGTTTACGATCGCCTGAAAGAACGTGGCAAACGTCTTGTGCTCAGTGATGAAGCCCGGGGCTTTATCATCGACAAGGGCGAAGTGGACGATGGTCTGGATTACGGTGCTCGCCCGCTGCGTCGCAGTGTCGAGCGATTCATTGAAGACCCACTCTCAGAAGAACTTCTGCGAGGCACCTTCGATGGCCAGAACGCGATCCATGTCAGCGTGAAAGAAGTTGGAGATCAGAAGCAGCTCGAATTCAACGGCGGTGTTGATGAAGCACCGGTTGCTGAAGCCGAAGCGACTTCGACTCCAGCGTAGTGCTTTTGGTTAATTGTTGACTTCCCAAGAACCCAGCATCCGTAAAAGGCTGCTGGGTTCTTTTATTGGGTAAACGCAGCCGCCTGTACCGTACACCCGTCGCTCCGCCGACGGGAGAGCTCTCCGGCCAGTTCTGGCTTAACCGTCAGATTGACCATTTGGTTCGAAGCGAAGAGCAGTCTCGATTCCTTCGCGAGTACATCGGGAAGAATCCCATGCGGGCGGGGTTGAGAGCTGGGGAACATTTGCATTATTCACGTGCAATGTGTTTTGGCCCGTCGACGGAGCGACGGGTGTACGGTACACCCGTCGCTCCGCCGACGGGATTGCGCATCCGCGACTGGCACCGGCGCGGGATTCCGCGTAAAACATGCGGAGATTTAATGTGCAAAGAAGCGGCGTTTTGAGTCGCCTCCCCGTCAGATGTTCGCACTGAAAATGAAGGACAGGCGAGATGCAGATTCCTTACACGCGACGTGAAATGCTGGCCGCATCCTCAAACGGATTCGGATTACTCGCGCTCGCTGGGCTGCTCTCTGATGCGAAGGCGGCAGACAAGACAATTCCAGGGGCAACACGCAGCCCTCGTGCAAAACATGTCATTCTTTGCTTTATGGATGGCGGGCCGAGCCATGTGGACACGTTTGACTATAAACCTGAGCTCATGAAGCAGCAGGGAAAGCCAATCGGGGATTCACAAGTTTCAAAGCTGTCACAAAGCAGTGCCGGGCGAGTCTGGTTTGGAAGTCCGTGGAAGTTTTCTCAGCGAGGTCAAAGCGGTCTGTGGGTCAGTGATTTGCTGCCTCATGCTGCAGACCTCGCCGATGATCTCTGTGTGGTGCGATCGCTTGTGGGCAAACAGCCTTTGCACGGTCAGCAGAATCTCCTGCTGCATACAGGACGAGTCACCGGGCTGGCGCCGAGTTTTGGGTCGTGGATTAGCTATGGATTGGGGACTGAGAATCAGAATCTGCCGGGTTATGTGTTACTGAATAACGACTGGATCCCGAACGGAGGTTTTGAAAACTTCTCCAGTGCGTTCTTGCCAGCAACGAACTCCGCCACGCTACTACGAGCGAAAGGGGCAACCGTCGACAATATTCAACCTGGTGACTCGCTGGAGAAGCAACGTCGCAAGCTCAGATTACTGAAAGAGCAGGACGGAACGTTCGCCACGGAGACACCAGAGCGGCAGTTGATCGACGCCGCTGTGAAGAATTACGAAACCGCTTTTCGCATGCAGACGGCTGTTCCGGAAATTGCCGACGTTTCAGGTGAAACCGAGGCGACTCGAAAACTTTATGGACTCGACAGCTCCAACGATTACCAGAAGTACTATTCTCTGCAGTGCCTCCGAGCGAGACGGCTTGTGGAGGCGGGAGTTCGCTTTGTCGAGATCACATGCCCTCTGACTCATGCCAATAATTCTCCCTGGGATCAGCATGGCAATCTGAAGCTGCATCATGCCGAGAATGCCATGATCACCGATCAGTCAGTGGCAGCTTTGATCTTTGACTTGAAGCAACGCGGATTGCTGGACGACACCATTGTGATCTGGGCGGGAGAAATGGGACGCACGCCGCACACGCCAGCAATTTCCGAAACGGCTGGTCGAGATCACCATGTGAATGGCTACAGCATTTTCCTTGCGGGTGGCGGATTCAAAGGAGGAATGGCTTACGGCCAGACCGACGAATTTGGGAATTCTGTTGTCGAACATCCGCTAATGATCCAGGACATTCACGCGACTGTGATGCATCAGTTGGGAATTGACCACAAGAAACTCACGTTCCGATTTGGTGGTCGAGATGTCAGCCTGACCGATGTGCATGGCCATGTGGTGAACGAGATTCTCGCTTAGGCCGATTGTCACTGTTTGAAATGGCAATGCGACTCTGTGTGGGCGAAATGATTTTCCGCCACGAGGCTTGACGGTCGACGAAATCACTTCGAGTAAACGCGGAGAATTCACAATGGCCTTACTTGTCTTCTGTGAAATGCGAGAAAGCCGTGGGAAATGCAATTCCGGTGAACACTTGTTGTCGGCATAATGCGGAACAGAGCGAATCCCCCGCACGAATGTGTTTCTTTGAGTCTGTGAATGTCCAAGACGGCTTACAAGCGATTTCGGATGCAGCTTGAAATGCGGCATCTGTTTTTGAATCCTCCGGAGTTACCGGATGGATATCGCTGGCTCTCATGGCGTTCATTGCTGCTCGAGCGTCATGCTCAGGTCAAGTGGCGTGCTTTTCGAGACGACCTGGATGGCAAAGTCTTCTCGTGTCTCGGGGCACCACAGGGATGTCTGAAGCTGATGCGAGAAATCGCTTCTCAGAATACCTTCTGTGCTGCCGCGACATGGATGGTGGTTTATCAGCCCGAGCCGGACTGGCCAGCGTGTGACTGCGGAACAATCCAGGGGATCACTCGCAACGGCGGCATCGGAGCGATCCAGAACGTCGGGGTGACTCCGGAACATCGCGGCCAGGGGATTGGTCGGGCTCTGGTCATTCAGGCGCTGCGTGGTTTTATTCAATGCGGCATGGGCTGGTCGATGCTGGAAGTCACGGCATTGAATGAAGCAGCCGTTCGGCTATATCGTTCGCTCGGATTCGAAGTCGTGGAAGTGCTCTACCGCGATAGTGGTACCGGTGAAACCGTGGCCGGTGACGATGTCGTCACTGTCACCGGAAGATCCTAAGGAAAAGATTCACGGTCACGTGACATAAAGGCAGGCTCATGCGTCGCAGAATTATCTCAGAGGTGTGTTGCGTTCTCACACTGGTCGGGCTCATTGGAGTCTCCAGCGGAGTGTTGTCGGTTGTGGCCGATGAAAAGAAGGCGGAACAGACCAATTTTCATCGCGATCAACTGGTCGCATGGTGCATCGTTCCCTTCGACGCCAAACAGCGTGGGCCGGAGGCTCGAGCGATCATGGTGCGCGGCCTCGGGATGACTCGAGTCGCCTATGACTGGCGAGATGTGCATGTGCCGACGTTTGAAGACGAAATCCTGCAGTACAAGAAGCACGAGATCGAGTTCTTTGCCTTCTGGGGCTGGCACGATGCGTTTGAACCGCTGATTGCAAAGCACGGAATCCATCCGCAAATCTGGATAATGTTTGGTGCTCCTCAGGAAGGAACCGAAGAGGAAAAGATTAAGGCGGCCGCAGAAAGTTTATTGCCGCTCGTCGAGAAGACCCGGAAGTACAACCTCAAGCTGGCTCTTTACAACCATGGCGGCTGGAGCGGTGAGCCAAAAAACATGGTGGCAGTGTGTGATTATCTTCGAAAGAATCACAAGGGCGACCATGTCGGTATTGTCTACAACCTGCATCACGGCCACGAACACATTGCGGACTTCGCTGACCAACTCGCTTTGCTGCAGCCGTATCTCTTGTGTCTCAATCTGAATGGGATGAACGACAACGCACAGCCCAAGATTCTTCCGATCGGACAGGGTCAACACGATGTGGAGATGATCGGAATGATTCGAAAATCTGGCTATACGGGACCAATCGGAATCATTGACCACCGCGAGCAGCTCGACGCCGAAGAAAGCCTGCAGCAGAACCTGACCGGAATGAAGCAGGTTCTCGAAAAGATCGGCGACAAAAAGTCTGCACAGACATATTAGTCGAGCGGAAGAAACGAGCTTACCAATGTACTGCTGACATGCCGCCCAAGGAGTGCGGCATGTCACAGAGAAGAGTCCATGCGGTCATCCGCGTATCTCGAACTATTCCTGATGAATCGCGTCCAGAGGTTTCAAGCGTCCAGCGCGGATGGCGGGCAGGACGGCGGAGAGAACGGAAAGCAGCACTCCCGCCGCGAGGTAAAGACCCAGTAGCGGGAAGTTGATGGCGAACTTAACGCCATGCTCGATCACCCCCGAATAAGAAACAGTAATCAGCCAGGCCATCACAACTCCGATGAAGGCCCCGGGCAACAAAGCGAGGCTGCCGAGCACAAACGCCTGAAACAGAAACATGCGGATAACTTGTCTGCGAGTCATCCCGACAACTCGAAGCAGTCCCAGATAACGAGTTTGCTCGATCACATTCATGGTCAACGTATTGACGATGGCAAATCCGGCTATCACCAACGCCAGAATCAGGATCATCCACAATCGATCCGTCAGCCCCAGAATCAGCGACTGCACCAGCTCTTTGAGATCAGTATACGACTGATAGATCAAACCGTGATCGCGGGAGAATTCCCGCAATTGTTCTCCGGTTGCGTTTGTCGCTGAGGCACTGGCTTTGATGCCAAAGATCTGTGCTGGCTGCACCGGAAACAACTCAGCCGCCGCCCTTGAATCCATAATCACCATCAAGCCACCGGCCGTGTATTCTCGTACGATACCGGCCAGCGGCAGAACATGAGTGATCCCTCCGATTTCCAGACGAATCTCTCCACCCGTCTGTACGCCAAGGCGATGTGCGAGAACGCTGCCAACCACGGCCTCGCCCGCCATCATCTTCGCCCTCAGCCCGGAATACTGCCCCTCAACAAGATCCACTGGAAGGGGATCAGGCCCAGTCAGATCTCTGGACATGAGCGTTGCGGAAATGCCATCGATCGAGGCGAGTGAAAAAGCCACCGGGTCGATCGATTCAACGCCCGGAATCGCACGAACCTCGGCTGCCAGCTCTGGCGATAGAGGCTCAGCTTCGGACATGTCCACACGCGGCTTGCTGGCTCGCAACAGGTAGTTGGCAGTGAGTGTTCGATCCAGCCAAGACTGGACATCATGAGTGATCGCCAAAGTCGTGTTGCCCACGCTGATACTGGTCCCCGACACAATGAACATGACCGAAATCGTCAACGAGGTCCTGCCAAAGTTATCCAGGAGTTGGCGATGTCCAAGCTGGGCTTCTACCGGGTACGCTTTTCCGATAAGAAAATAGAGACCCGCGGCGATGGGTCTGATCAGCCCTGGCAAAAAAACAACACCCGCAATTTGCACCAACGCAATGCCAAGGATGGAAGTAACATCCGGCATAATTTTCCTGGCCGCGCAGGCAAACATGGCCACAGCTGCGGCCAGCAGAATTGACCCCCACAGCATCGTTCGTCGAACAGGAAACTCGCGATGCGGTGCCGAGTTCGATTTCAGAACAGCCAGCGGCCGTTGTTCACACGCCAATCGCGTCGGATACCAAACCGCAATCAACGTCACGATCGGGCCAAAGATCAGTCCGGCAATGATTGCAAGGGGATGGATCGGAATCGTCAGCGGCCGATCGAATCCATAGATGCCATCCATCCCCTTTGATATTGCCGCACTGCCAAGCACGCCGAAGATGATTCCCGCCAATGTGCCAATGCTGCCCAGCACAAAAGCTTCACGATACATCGACGCTCCGACCTGTTCTGTCGTGGCTCCCACGATTCGGATCAGAGCTGTCTGTTTACGTCGCTCAGTGACTGAAATCTGAAACGTGTTGATAACGATGAAGACTGCCGCCACAACTGACAACAAAGCCGCAACATTCAATCCGATGTTGATAATGGCTTCCGTGGGGCGTGTCATATCGGCTGCCGACGCGGGCTTATTCACAACAAGCGGGGGCTGCAGAGTTCTTTGAATCACGTCCGTTAGTTCATCAGCATCAGTCTCCGGCTTCAACAGAACCTGCAGCGAAGTCGCTTTCCCAGCAGCCTTACCGAGCCTCGCCGCATCGGCCATGGGCATGAAGACCGAAGCCGTCTCTTCCACAGCGGCCATCTTTTCAAACTTCAGGATTCCGGTAAT
>CANHVD010000364.1 GCA_947463775.1 Planctomycetaceae bacterium
CTGGACGGAGTGTAAAGATGACAGCAGGTATGCGTCCCGGTCAGGCCCCAGGGGCCATGGTTTCCATTTCGTTTGAATTGATCACCACTCCAGGATTCTCCGATCGCGATTGAATTGGAAACACCATCCGTGATGTCCCTCATGCGTGCACTACCGCTGTTGCCGAACATGCCCTGGCGAATATCACTCTGATAGGCCGTGTGGAGAAAGCTATAGTCTGTCATGCCGCCAGTCGCAAAGCCATAGCTGGCTCGGCGAGCATTCTGGCGGGAGAAGTACGAGCTTGAACTTGTCGGTGAGGAAGTGGAAACTTCTCCGGCCTGCGGATGTGACGGACATTCCAGTGTTGGCATCCGCATGGATGTCACTGCAAGATTCGGATTCCTGTCGACTGGACCGGCCAACCCGAATCCACAGGGAGATGAAAGGCTGGCGGTCGCATTGAAATCGTACAGGCTGTAGGCCGCTGACTGTTCGATATAGGGCAGCAAAAAAATCCAACCCGGCGTATTCTGAACTCGATTGTGATCGGAATACAAAGCCGCCCCATAAACTCCCTGCGTCGCACCACTGCAGGAAACTCGACCAGGATGATTGAGTGCTGGCGGGAAAATCAGATTGGTATCATGATAGTTGTGGAGAGCCAGTCCCCACTGCTTCAGATTGTTCTTGCACAGCGTTCGACGAGCGGCTTCTCTGGCTTGCTGAACAGCGGGTAACAGAAGTGCGACCAGCATCGCAATGATGGCGATAACCACGACCAGTTCGATGAGTGTGAAACCTCGAGTCTTCCTGACCGTCTCCATGATCAACATCCTGCGAGAGGAGCACACCACGTTATCCAGGGACCAGCAGAGTTATCGAGGGACGAGTGAATCCTGCAATAAGCGACTCGTGGCTGCCCAACCTGCTGGTATGAGTGTACTGGAACCTCCGTGCCTTGCAACTTGGCACCCATGCATTTCATCGTAGTTAAAGACTCGCCACAACCGTCTCCGGAGCCTGAAAGCTGACGAATGACTGAACGGAATTGCAGTTCCTGATGAGGCGATTGCCCATCGGAAGGCAAGGATGATTGCAAAGGATCGAAGGCCGTTTCTCGCCAGTTTGCAAATCCTGACATCGTTGAGACAACTGTCCTGATAGAGTTTCTGGACAAGCTTCGGTTTGTGTATCATGAAGGCTCCTGAGTTTCCCCATCCAAGGGATCTTCACAATGCTGTCTATGCTGTTGCTTGCGATCTTGATCGACGAATCGTTGCCTCGCGTTGGGCCAAACCCGACGATCGCTTCAGTGCCTGTGAACCAGGTGAGTGATGACGATTCGGTTCCGCCGCCGGGTGCAGCTGCTCCTGAGCTGGAGACCGAGACACCAACGTTTAATGCGGAACAACTTCGGCAGTTTGAAACCCATGTTCGTCCCATTTTGGATGAACACTGTCTGAAGTGTCATGGCAGCACGAAGCAATGGGCGAATCTGCGACTGGATTCACGCGACGCGATTTTGAAAGGTGGCGATTCCGGCCCTGCGGCTGTTGCTGGTGAGCCGGACGAAAGCCTGTTGATCCGTGCGGTGCGGCATGACGATGAGAATCTGAATATGCCGCAGGATGATAAGCTCACCGATGCGCAAATCGAGATTCTCAGCAGCTGGGTTAAATCCGGCCTGGCGTTTCCAGCGGTTTCGGCGGCGTCAAAGCGACATCGTGATCCGAACCATTGGGCTTTCGTTCCTCCAGCGCAGGTAGCAGTTCCGCCTGTGCAGAACTCCGCCTGGCCACAGTCTGATCTGGATCGATTTGTGCTGGCTCGGCTTGAAGCGGAAGGTTTATCACCAGCACCGAAGGCCGATAAGCGAGCCTTGATTCGGCGAGTCACGTTTGATTTGACCGGACTTCCTCCGACACCAGCGGAGATCTCTGCCTTTCTGAACGACGAACGTGCGGAGGCTTATCCTGAACTGATTGAGCGATTGCTCAGTTCGCCCGCGTACGGCGAACGCTGGGGACGTCACTGGCTGGATATTGCTCGTTATGCTGATTCCAATGGGCTTGATGAAAACGTGGCGCACGGCAACGCCTGGCGCTATCGCGATTATGTCGTTCGGTCTTTCAACGCAGACAAACCGTTTGATCAGTTCATTCGAGAACAGCTTGCAGGTGATCAGTTGGAAGCTTCGTCAGATGAAGTTCGAAATGAACTTTTGACCGCGACTGGGTTTCTGTCGATCGGTCCCAAGGTGTTGGCCGAAGTGAACATGCCAAAGATGCGCATGGATATCGTGGATGAGCAGATCGATACCGTCGGCCGCGTCTTTCTGGGAATGACGTTCGGATGTGCACGGTGCCATGATCATAAGTTCGACCCGATCGACACGGCTGACTATTATGGGCTCGCCGGGATCTTCAAGAGTACTCGCACCATGGATACTTATACCAAGGTCGCGAAGTGGCATGAGCACCCGCTGAAGTCGGCCGAGGCGACTCAGATGCAGGCCGATTATGAGGCTCAGGTCGCGGCGAAGAAGATGGCGATTGAAACCACCGTCAAGTCTGCCGACGAAGCCTTGCAGGCGTCACTACTCGATGGAGCAATTCCGCCGGAATCGAAGGAGTCGCAGTATCCGGAAGATACTCGAACAACACTGACGAAGTTACGGGAAGAACTCTCGGCTCTGGAGAAAGCTCCTCCGGAATTGCCGACATCGATGGGTGTTACGGAAGACGAAATCGTCGATGTGCCCATTCATGTACGTGGCAACCCGTCTCGATTGGGCGATGTCGTCCCACGTCATGTGCCGGCCGTCATGAAGGGGCCGGAGATGCCTGGATTTTCGGGACAGCACAGTGGTCGTCGCGAGTTGGCGGAATGGCTTGTGAATGATCACCATCCGTTGACGTCACGAGTTCTTGTGAATCGAGTCTGGAGATGGCACTTCGGACGTGGGCTGGTTGCATCGGCTGATAACTTCGGACTTCTGGGAGAAAAGCCTTCTCATCCGGAACTGCTTGACTGGCTGGCGAAGGAATTCATTCACCGCAAGTGGTCTTTGAAAGAGATGCATCGGGTGATCCTGCTGTCGAATACGTATCAGCAGAGCACTCATGTTTCATCGGAAGCGGCGACGGCCGATCCTGACAATCGGCTGTGGAGTCGTTTTCCGGTACGACGTCTGGCCGCAGAGGAAATCCGCGACTCACTGCTGTTTGTTAGTGGTCAGCTGGATGCGACCATGGGCGGGTCGTTGCTGAAGGTGAAGAATCGTGGCTACCTGTTTGATCACACGTCAATTGATACGACCGATTACAACAGTCCTCGAAGATCGCTGTATCTGCCGGTGATTCGGAATAACGTCTTTGAGATGTTCCAGTTGCTGGATTTTCCTGACCCAGCGGTACCAACAGGCGATCGGGCTACCACAACCGTGGCGCCTCAGGCGCTGATGATGATGAATAGTGACTTTGTGATGCAGGCGGCCGACGCGTTGGCCGGGCGAGTCCTGACGACAGATTCGGCCGACTCAGAACGGGTCAAAGAGATCTATGTGACCTGTCTGGGCCGGGAACCTTCGAATGAAGAAATCTCTCAGGATCTGCAGTTGATTAAGGACACCCTAAAGACGTTTTCGTCTGACGCTCGCAGCGATAAGGATCGGCTGATCGCGGCGTGGAGCGTTGCCTGCCAGGTGGTTCTTGCTTCGAGTGAATTCGTTTATCTGCAGTGATCATTGAGAAAGCAACAGCGTGCCTTCCAGAGGATTTCCGCCCTTGCGGTAGATCTGACACTTCATCGATGTGGCCTTCTGAATGCGATCCTGCTTCAGGATGTAATTCAGATTGACCGGACCAAGTGTTTCAAATCCGTCCAGCCCCAGCAGTACGTCGCCTTCCTTGACGAACTTCGCGGCCACGCTGTCGCTTTTGACCTCGACGATTCGTAGTCCGCCGTTGTAACGCACTGGACCACGGGCTCCTGGATAAGTTCGCGAAGTGACTTCCTGTTTTTCGACATCACTGAGCGACTCAAGTCGCAGCCCCAGCAGTTCCCAGGCTCGATCCATAATCTGAGCCTCTGTGTTTACAGACTGAGGCTTTGACTGCGGAGGCGTAGTCGTTTGAGAGACGTTCACAGCAGGGACCTGTGCGGTCTTCTTTTCCGCCGTTGCGACTGTGACTTCGGAATTCTGTGCTGTTGGCTGAGCAATCACTGGCGACTTGCCGACTCCGATCGTGAACTGCAATGTCTGCTCGCGGCCTTCTCGCTGCAACACCAGGTCCACGACTTTGCCACGTGGCATGGCGAGCAGTGAGCGTTCCAGGTCGGTTCCGTCGTTGATACGGATTCCGCGAACGTTGCAGATGATATCCCCGGATTTGATTCCGCAGAGTTCTGCCGCGCTGCCGGTCGCCACTTCGTTAACCACCAGCTTCTTTTCTGTCGCCGTCTTTACGTCTGTCGTGACAAGTCCGTGTGGCGCACCATCCAGACGTTCGACACTTAGCAACCGTGCGATCGTGCGACGAGCATCATCGATAGGAATCGCGAAGCCAATCCGCTGAGCACCCGATCGAATCGCTACGTTGATTCCGATGACTTCTCCATGAACGTTCAACAACGGGCCACCGCTGTTTCCGGGATTGATGCTGGCGTCCGTCTGGATCAGATTCTCGTAAGACTGTGTCTCATCCACTTCAACATCGCGATGCAACGCACTGACGATGCCTGCCGTAACAGTGTGCTCGTAACCGAATGCATTGCCCACGGCGTAAACCGTCTCGGCCAGCATCAGGTCGGAGGAAGTTCCCATTGGCATCACAGACAGGGGTTCTGTCGCGGTGATGCGAATAATCGCAAGGTCATGCTTTCGGTCATAAGAGACCGGGCGGCCATCGTAGGAGGCGCCGCCATCAAGCGTGACGGTGATAACATCCACGTCCTGAATGACGTGGTAGTTAGTGACAATGTACCCACGTTCGTCAATCACCACGCCAGTGCCCATCCCCGTCACTTTTCGTGACTTTGGAGAAAAGAACCGGGCTTCTTTGTCTTCCGCCGCCTTTTTCTCTGTGTGAATATTCACAACAGATTTGCGAGACGTCTGCACGGCACGCACTAAGGGCGTTTCGCGCAAGTTGCCATCGGCAAAGGAGGATGAATGAAGCGCGCTGACGAGCATGATCATCGCCAACAGCGAGCTTCTGGTGAACAATCCTGACATTCAGAACCTGCTCAGTCTTGTCAGAAGTAAACTTCTGGTCCAAAGTACTCCGGGAGCCGATTCCCCGGATTCTCTGTCGTGGATCGACTTCGCAGGTTTTCCCGCTTGAACTCGCCGTATGGACGACGCAAACTCTACCCCCGTTTAACATTGTCAATTCAGGTAAACTTTTAGGTCGCTCCTCGTCAACGTTTTCAGAAACACTTTCATTTTGATTCCCGCCTAAACTGACCCACAAATATCGGCTCAAACACGCTCCAGGGAGTGTTGAGCCAGGCAGTGCGATCAGCCGTACACTGGTGTTCCATCCACCGGACATCTGCTGGAACTGCCGATCAGCATAATTCTCTTTCAGAGTTCTCTTACCACGCCTCGGGATTACTGAATCTTCCGAGTACCAGGGAGCAGCAACGATGACTCAGCAGGCATCAGGCGACAGTTTTTTGAAACTCAGTCGCGATTTGTTTAGACAAAAGAGATATGCGGAGGCCGCGGAGATCCTGCAAATCATGCTGGAGAAGGATCCTCGCGATGAAGTCGTCCTCGAAATGCTCGGGATGGCTCGGTTCTACAACAAGGAATTTCCGGCGGCCCGTGAAATCTTTGAACGTCACACAAAACAGAATTCAGGCCATGCTCAGGCGTGGGTCAATCTGGGAGCTGTGCTGAATCGTCTGGGAGAATTTCGCAAGGCCGTCGAAGCTTTGCGGCGTGCGTTGCAGAAGGATCGAAAATGCGCGGAAGCCTATTACAACATGGGAATTGCTCAACGTGGGCAGAATCTGAACACGATGGCGATCTCTGCTTACAAAGAAGCCTTAAAGCTTAAACCGGATCTGATTGAAGCCCATCTGAATCTAGGCAACATCTATGTCGACATGAAAAACATGGGATTGGCTTTGCGATGTTTTCAGACTGCGGTCCAACTCGATCCTGATTCCAAAAAAGCTCGCAGTTCACTCGAGAAAGCTCAGATC
>CANHVD010000365.1 GCA_947463775.1 Planctomycetaceae bacterium
ATCTGACCGATCGGCTGCCGGATAATCAGCGACAACTTCGTCTCATCCCCCAGCATTGCTGTGGTCGCTTCATTGGCCGAAACGATCAGACCGGAGTCATTGATTGTCAGGATCGCGTCACGAGCCATTTCGACGATGGTCGCATATTTTGTCGCTTCATTTGTGGCGACCATTCGCATCGGACGAATCAGCAGCTGCCACAACAAGGGTGCACTGATGATCGTGAGGATCGCGGCATCACACAACGCTTCTACACTGGCATCAACGTCGGCCGGAAGCAAAAACGGAAGCAGATACATTACGCCAGCTTCGGCGACAAAGATGACGGCTAGTACCGCGATAAAGTATTGCACCGGACTCCATAAGGCTGCAGATCCGGAAAATCTTGAGGGCACAGCGACACCGCTCTCTACATGACAAGTTGCTCTTTCATAGATGTTCTAAGCAACGTTAGGTCGCGAGAGGCAGGTGTGCCAAAATGTCACTAGCAGCGGTGTGTGAATCCCACCTCTTTTGATGCCGAAGACCAACAACCAGGTCAACGCACATGACCGACAAAAACGAACCGTGGGTAATCCCTTAAGCACATTCGCGTATTGCCCCATTTCTGCGGCAACCTTCAAATCAAACAAGTTCGGCGATCGGCGTGGGATCGCTCACCAGATGTGCAGGTCGTCCCTGAGGACTGAACAGGATCTTGTTCGGGTCGATGCCCAGTTTGTGGTAAACCGTCGAAACGAAATTCTCCGGTGAGAGGACTCGATCCACGGCAGAGAAACCTTTGCGATCAGTCGCGCCGATCACTGTTCCACCGGGAGTTCCACCGCCAGCCATCAGAACTGACATCGCATTGGCCCAGTGATCGCGTCCAGCTGTGGTACTTCCAGCCAAGGTCGAAAGTTTTGGAGTACGGCCGAATTCGCCAAGTGCGATCACGAGCGTCGAATCCAGCATGCCTCGCTCTTTGAGGTCCTGAATGAGTGTCGCAACAGAGTTATCCCACGAAGGCAGACGCTTGCGCAACGCACCGAAGATGTCGCTGTGATGATCCCAGCCGCCATCATAGACGGTGATAAACGGGACGCCCGCATCAACCAGTCGGCGTGCCAGCAAACAGCGCTGGCCAAATCCGTCACGACCGTAGCGATCGCGGGTCTCGGGACTTTCCTGACTGATATCAAAGGCCTTCTGAGCTTCCGGCGATGTGACCAGGTTGTGTCCCTGCTGGAAATACTCATCGAACGCCAGCACTGGATCACCGGCGGCTTCATCATTCAGTCGTACCATGCGATCCACTTTGGCTCGCAGATCAGTACGAGATCCAAATCGCATATCTGTCAGATCACGAGGCAGAGCGACGTCACGCACTTTAAAGTTGGCGCCGTTCGGGTCATCGCCCACAACAAACGGAGCATACCGTGCTCCCAGAAAATTCGGGCCGCCGGAACGAGACATCTGCGGCATGCTGAAATACGCCGGCAGCCCGTTATCTCGCCCGAGTTCTTTGGCAACAACTGAACCCATGCTTGGATGAAAACTGACAAACGCACCACAGCCCACCGGAATTCTCGGCGGTGATCCCGTCATCATGTAGTGATTACCGGCGCCATGATTGCCTTGATCATGGCGGATTGAACGAATCATCGCGTAGTCATTCAGGCTTGCAGCCAGCTTGACCATGTGCTCCGAATAGCCAACTCCCGGAACGGTTGTGTCGATCGAAGAAAACTCTCCACGATACTCCATCGGAGCATCGGGCTTGGGATCGAATGTTTCGAAGTGAGTAGGACCGCCATCCATCCAGATCAGAATACAGCTTTTCGCTTTTCCTGCTGGTACGGAACCCCCATGCTGTGATTCTGCGCGAGCCTTCAGGCCGCCGACAAAGCTGGTTCCAAGGAATCCACCCAGGCCCAGTTCCAGCGCGTTGCGTCGGCTAATTCCATCACATCGTCTGCGGTTTAACATTAATGTCGTTCCTCAGTCCTGAAACACAAACTCTGCCGAGTTGACCATGGCCCACATAAGATCTTCAATCACCTGACGGCGGACAGCACCTTCCGCAGCCAGCAAATCCACTACCAGCTTTGTTTCATCCGGTGTCGGCTTGCGTCCGAAGACGCGAGTGTAAAGTTCAACGGAGATCTCTTCACCGGTCTTCGAACTATCCGCCAGACTCTTTGCTGACCCGCTATCACTGCCAATGTCACGAAACAGCTTTTCTGAATTCATCAAATGCAGACTCTGCACAACTGTGGAGTCACTCATGCGTTCACAGGGAGGATCCTGATTCGGATCCGGACGTCCAAACGTATCAAGGAACAGAGAATCTGATCGATGTGTCCACAGTTGCTTGGCGGATGAATCCGGTGGCATCGCATCGAATTCCGGGGGGACTCCCGTGACTACCGTGACGGCATCCAGCAGCACTTCCGCTCGCAGACGATGACGATAGTGGCGAGAATGATTTCGGGTATCGGAAACGTTCGTGTCGTTTGGCAGTGAGCTCAACTGATACACATGCGAATTTGCAATGGCTCGCACTAACTCAGTCAACGAAAACCCAGAGTCCCGGAAATGCTCCCCGAGAGCTTTCAACAGGGGACCATTCGTCGGAGGGTTGGTCGCGCGAAGGTCGTCAACCGGCTCCACTAATCCTCTGGCCATCAAGTCAGCCCACACTCGATTCGCCATCGTCTGGGCAAACAAATGATTGTTTGGTGAGGTGATCCATGCAGCAAGGGATTCACGCTGATCCTGACCTTCTACGACAGGCGGTGCTTCTCCAAACAGCGGGCGAGGCTCCATTGTTGCACCAGTCACTGGGTGCGTGACAGCGCCACTGGTTCCAGTGAAGACAAATTCTTCCGAGCCTGAAATGGGGGCGGATATCCCGGTCCCTTTGCGGCCAACTTTTGAAAAGTAAGCGGCGAAACTGTAGAAGTCATCCTGGCCCCAGACTTCGAACGGATGATGATGACACTTAGCACAATCAAGCCGAACGCCAACGAATAACTGACTCACCAACGTGGTTAGTTCTTCAGGTTGCCGTCGGTCGCGGAACATCACCACCGAGCCATCGCGGAACGTACCGCCGCGGGCCGTCAAAAGTTCTTTCACGAACTGATCCCACGGCTTCCGTTCATGAAATGACTGCCGAATCCAATGGTCATAATTGAACGTTGCCTTAATACCCACGTGATAGGGATTGGGGCGCAGCAGGTCAGCCCATTTGTTGGCCCAATGATCGGCGAACTCCGGCTCCAGCAGCAATCGATCAACCACCTTGGCTCGCTTGTCCGGCGCCGTATCGGCCAGAAACGCATTCACTTCATCCTGAGTCGGGATGCGTCCACAGATGTCGGTGGTCACTCGACGCAGGAACGTGTGATCATCACAGATCCCGGAAGGTGTGATATTCAATCGTTGCAACTTCTGCCAAACCAGCTCGTCGATAAAGTTGTTGCGAGGAAGTGCGGCGTAGTCGTCGGCAGGAATCGTTTCGGTGCGAGGAATCATCACATCACAGACAGCGATCTGTCCCATAAACCGAGCCATGATCGCAGCATCACCGGTGATTTCACCCGCAGTAACCACTCCCGTTTCATCAACAGCAGCAATCGGCGCTTCGTTGGACTGAAAAGCTGTCAGACGGGTGACATCGCGTTCTGTTCCATCGGAGTACTTCGCGGTCACAACAATCGCCTGAGTTTGCTTTGGAGCGAGAACCGCAGAGGCGGGATTCACGGTGATCGATTTCAGGGCCGGAGCATTCGGAGCTTTGCGAGGCATCCCCTGGCGCATCCAGGTCAGCATCGTCTGAAACTCAGGACCAGCGACATCAATACGTCGACCACCACCGTGAGGAATAGTGCCAGCCGGCTTCGCGAGCATCAGACTGTTTTCTGGAGCCCCCGGGAACACTCTTCGACCACGACCTTCTTTTGCGATCGCATCGAAATCCTGTTGTGCATCAAAGCCAAGCAGCGACAACTGGAATCCCCCCTGACCACGAGCTTTCCCGTGACATGGGCCGCTGTTGCACCCAAAGCGAGTCAGAATAGGCTGCAGATCGTTTTCAAAATCCACAATCGGTGGTTCATCAGCAATCAGCGAGGCGCCCTGCAAGAAACTGCATAAGCACAACACAGCTGCGATGGATGGAAAAGCGGGTAGTCGTGGCACAGTGTTGCTCGACTTGGGAAGGACAAACAGCGGGGAAGAACAGGAGGGATTATTTTGGGCGCGGCGACGACTGAGGTGTGATCTGAAAGCTAGGTGCCGCAAACACCCGGCCTCAATCATGCCGCCCGCAGAATAACCAAATACGGGGCTATGCAGGCTAGCAAATCGTCACCGTTGTTGTCACGCACAAAGCCGCGGGGATCGCGGTTTCGGGGCGATTTTCGACGATCTTCCTGAGAAGATCGACTTCAGGGGTGAACTATTGCTGACCTGGTGAGAAAAACTCAGTGGTGACTCTGCGAACCGGAACCGGAGAATCCACAAATGATCGGATGAAGCACCAGCGTACACCATCAGGAGATGTCGTGACGCAGAAACTGGTTTCCAAAACGTCATCATCATCATTGCCGTGCTTTCCTGAAGAGTTTCTCCCACGATCAACGGTAATCTTGAAGAACTCTCCGGAGGAATGAATCACCTGCCATGTTCCGGAAGCAAGATTGCGAGGTAACGGGATGCAGGTCGCTCCACCATCGAGAGCAGGTTCCACATTACCGGGTGTTACATCTTCTGCATGCACATCGAGCATGTCGTACTCGCCGGTCTGAAGTAGTTTCTCTTCCAGCGATTTTTCGTCTTCAATTGAATCACTTGTGACTGATTCTGTGGCATTAAGATTTGCTGAGTCGGCTTGTACCACAGATTCTTCTTTGATCGGATCAGCCGGTTGAGGCAGTTCAGCCTCGGTTGACTCGGCCGCTGGATGTTCATTCTGAGCTGAAACATCGCCGGAGTGATCGGCCACAGTCTCGTCCGTTGAATTCTCAGCGACTACCGCCACAGCCTCTGCTTTGACGACTGCCTCAGGTTCAACAACTTCGACAGCGGTCTCCTCTGTCGCGAGGTCTTTTGTTAAGGTGGTTTCTGTTGAAGAATTGGCATCGTGGGAGTCTGCTGTGCCTTGCAACGAAAAATCTTCGGGAGCCGGCACTGCTGCAGGCTCGACCTCTGCGACAGGAGTTTCAGAAGCGACGAGTTCCGTGACTTCTGCGTTGCTACGAACGGGCTCTGTAGCATGCTCTTGCTCAAGCTCGCCTTGAACAGACTCACTGGAAACAGACAACTCTGTAGAAGGTGCTACTTCTTCTGTCCTGGCTTCCTCGACTGAAGCTTCAGTGATTGAAACCTCTTCAGACTCAGTGATGGCCAACTCCGGAACTACGGGCTCACTTGCCTCGGGTTCGGCACTAACAGCTTCGACAGTTTCTTCAACAGAAATCGTAACGGCTTCATTGCCGGTGTTTTGAGAAACTGGCATGTCGTCAGCAACTGGTGTCAGATTCACGACAGAACCTTGAACAGCATTATTCTGATGAATCTGCTCTTCATGACGCTCAATCACAGGCTCATTCTGCCCGGCGCTATCACTGGCTCGCATGGCGATTCGCACCGGTCTCGGCTCTGGCACTGAGAACTCTACAGGCAACATGTTCTCCCGCTGCACAGTCTCGACCGATGACATCGGAACCACGGCAACCGGTTTGTTTAAGCGTTTGTTTCTTGCAATCGTCGAGTCCATCGCCCTCTGGTCGGAATTCCAGATGCCCATGAAGATTGAAGAGAATACCAACACCATGAAAACTCGAGCGTTCATTGATGAACATCCCAAAACAAGGGGCAAACCCTTTGGCCACTTATCGAGCCGAAGCTCGAATTCAGAAGCACCACCGGAAAAACCGAACCACGAGTGAACACCAATGGCCTGGTCGGTTGACTTCGTCGTTTAACCGCTGGCGAACAAACCAGTCCGAACAACAATCCTGTCTGTCGGCTACGGATTAAACGGAAACTCTTTGAAAGCAGTCAATTAACAAACCGTCAGCCGGAACTGCACAGCGCAGCAACTCCGGCAACACAGGCTGGAAGAAAATATCGACGGTAGCGACTGCGAAAGGGCCGGGTTTTCTGCCGATCACGCAAAGAACGATGGGGGAGCATGGCC
>CANHVD010000366.1 GCA_947463775.1 Planctomycetaceae bacterium
CTCGAACTCCCGTTTCAACAAAAAGGTTGATCGGTTGATTCCACGGTTTGGACGCTCGCCAGACATCCGGATTCAGCTCTGCACTAACCACTGACTCCGGTGACCAAACCCAGTTGTAGCGTCCCAGGCGACGTTGCACTCGACAACAGAGCAGCGGATGTCGTCGAAGGGAGTTATTGTAGGCCTCAATCAGCGCTGCAAGATTAAGAGGTCCTCGCAGCTGAAACTGAATGAAGAACGTTGGTGGATATCTTGGATTGTCATCGAGCAGCATATACTGTTCGAACGCCGCTAACGGCATTGGAAACATGGCTGACGGGTTCCCAAAATCATCTGTGGTGTCTGGGCGACTTGCATCATTGACGACAATCTGGGGGTTGTCGAAGACCATGTTTGAGTTACTAGTGACTGGCGTAGGTCCTTCCGGAACTACCTGGGTTTTGATCTTCATGACTCTCGCCACACTGATGTTTTTCTGTTCGCATTTTCCAGATCAATACCCCCAACTACACCATCCAGCCGGGGCACTTTACAAGAAGCGACTGACGTGCGAGAGTTGTTTGATCAGGCCCGGTGAGAACAGCCCGCAGCTTCGTTCTACTTCCCACACCAGATCACCTCTTAAACTTGACTGCAATGAAACACAGGTTCGGAATTGCCTGAACGCCTAAAACGCTAAAGAACGTTTTATTGTGAGGAACCCGAGCCCTGTTTGATACGACAATTCACGATAATCTCATGGGAGATGGCCTTCTCGCCTCTCTTTCACTTCGCAACCCGTCCAAATAAAAGGTTATTCCATGCCCAAAGTCTTCTAACAGCCAAGTCGCATGGCCAGCGCCCATGGAAATGCCGTTGCAGTTCAGTTGAAAAATGCCTCGTATTCTTTTGCGGAGAAGCAACAGTAACAACCCGCCAGCATGGGCTGTTCCACCAGATCTTGACGAAGCCTGACCACACTCAGAAACTCAGGAGTTCGGCAAAATCATTAGATCACTACCGAAACAACGTCGACGGTGACTGTTGGAAGTCACGCTGGAGTCCGGCACCGTTTTTCTTCTCTGAGCAAAACTCTGAGAACGAACGGAGATGTGATCGAGTGTGCGCTTGGAATCCTGAATTCCCTCAGATTCTCCGTCCATTGTGTGGGCTGAGTTTCCTTAACGTACGGGCTGCGTTCGTTCCGAAACGCGCGCCACTCACACTCGCCCGTCCAACTCACTCCGGGGAAACAGACCGACGCGAGTTAACCCCGAGCCGTTCGACGCTCCCGTCACATCGACCGGCGTCGCAAAAATTTTGGCGTCGAATCTCAGCGTTGCAGTGACTTTAATGCAGTTCCAGACACGATTTAACGCAACAGAAAAAGGTTCGTCACGGTGACTACCGATTAACTTCACCGTTGAGTTATCGTCGGTCTTTTGAAACTCGCCGATATTGACACTCCGGCACGGTACAACATGTTGTGTCTTCAACATCCAGCGATTGCACGACTATCAACCCAGCAACTCTGGCCGGAAACGACCTGTCCCCGTGATCGGCAGCGGACGACCTTCGGGATCGGGGAAAGTACTTTGCGGGTCGATGCCCAACAGATAAAACGCAGTCGCCAGCACATCTTTGGGCGACACCGGATTCTCTTCGACATCACCAGCGTGTTTGTCCGTACGCCCAACAACAACGCCTCGTCCCATGCCGCCGCCTGCGTAAACCTGTGAATACGCTCGCGACCAATGATCTCGCCCTGCACCCACAGGCTTTGAATCGATCTTCGGCGTGCGACCATGCTCGCTGAGTACAAGGACCAACGTTTCGTCGAGCATTCCTCTCTGTTCCAGATCCAGAATGAGCGTACTGAACGTCTGGTCGAAAACCGGCAGCAGGAAGTTTTTGAGCCGTCCATAATGATTGTGATGTGTATCCCACGAGCCGGCATTCAAGCCATAAGCATCCCAGATCACTGTGACAAATTTTGAGCCAGCCTCAATGAGTCGCCGAGCAGCCAGGCATGATTGACCGAACAGGGTCAGCCCATAAGACTCACGGACACTGATCGGCTCGCGAGTAAAGTCCAGAGCCTCAGACATTTTGCCAGAAGTCAACAGTGAAAATGCTGTTTGCTGTTGCTGCGTGAATGTCTGAATCCGTGCGATGGTCTGCAATTGACGGCGAGTTCCTTCAAGCTGGCTGAGTAACGAACGCCGAAGTTCAAGGTGCGACGAAGTGACGTTTGGAATACCCTCGCCGAACAGCGACAGTCGATCCGTCGTTCTGATTCCAAGCAGTGGATCGTTGAAGGTTCTACCAGGTCGAATCTCTGGAGCGAGTGACGTTCCTTCCGCTGTGAAATCGGTATAGATCGGGTCGTAACGCATTCCCAACATCGCGCCGTACAACCCGGCCAACGGAGGAATCTCGTTCTTTGAGCCCATCACAAATGGCAGTGCGACGTTGCGAGGCATCTCCGGCGTCACGCCTCGCGTTCGTTGATCTTCAAAATAATCCACCAGCGAACCAATGAACGGCCACTGGCGTTTGTGTCGTGGCTGCGATTCGATCTTGGTGTCGACGTCGGCAATACCGGTCGTCGCATAGACGGTGCCATGCAAAGGATACGGATGTGTGAGCGAACGGACAACAGTCAGTCGATCCATGACCTGAGCGATCCTCGGCAGATGATCGCCGATGTGGATTCCAGAGACATTAGTCGGAATCGCTTTCATTTCCCCCTGAATTTCCGCAGGAGCCTGTGGCTTGGGATCGAACGTCTCATGCTGTGGAGGCGAACCGTATTTGTAGATCAGAATGCACGACTTTGCCTGCCCGAACTTTGGTCCAAGACTTTGTGTCGCGGCTTGTGCATGTGATCCTCCGGGGAAGTTGTGCAACGCCAGACCAAACGCCCCAAGGCTACCAATCTGCAACAGATCTCGCCGCGTGGTGCCATCACACAGTCGTTTTCGGTTCCCCAGGAGTCGCAGCATGTTTGTGAGATCCCGTCGTTTGAAGGTGACTTAATTAACCGACTATTGTAGTAACGACTCCGAACGATTCGCAAACGGCGAGTCTGTGGCCGAATAGTGAATAGGCGATTGCAAGCTCCGAAGTTGCCAGAGGCATACCATCATTTGCCAGACGGTGCGTCACTCAGCGAAGAATCAGGGTTGTCAACAACTTCAGTTTCACTGCATACTCGGCTTCGCGCTTTCAGCTTCTCCATGGCCTTCCACTGTTCGGTCATGGCCAGTTCGAACTCGCATTGAAATAAGTTCGCAACGGCCTACTTCGCAAGTTCCACGGCTCTCTTCTCGTCGCGGTACCCGGCGTCTGGGCAGGTCGCCAGAAAGCATGCGGATGCACGGAGGATGTACAGGGCGGCCCCAGTGCGAACGCGGTGTCGATCCTGGCCGCAGCGTCGGGACATTCTGGTCTAATCAATAAGGACAATGTCCCAATACTGTTCGGTGCGAGACACGTGACACGATAAGTCCGGTGTACACACACTTGCAGTCGCTGCTTACGTCTCGCGAAGGGTCTCGCTGAGCGAGCGGGAAGTCGACAGCGTCTTCGAAGTCGGTGCTGGTTCTGCTAACATAGCTGGACACTCGCCACGCTATTTCTCTGAATCGCCATATCTCTCTGTTCAGAACTTTGCTGATACTTCCACTTCGCCTATGGACCTTGATCGACTACGACGTGAAATCTGTTTTGAAGCCGCGCGGTTGCTGAGTGGGCGGCGCGAGACGAATTACGCTCAGGCCCGTTGGCGGGCGGCACGGGCGATTACTCGCAGCCATATTCCTCCTGAAGCTCTGCCCACGGATTTTGAGATTCGTCAGTCTTTGCAGCAACTCGTTTCTGCAGATGGAGAAATGAAGGCGGATAGTGATCCGGTTCCGGGCAACCGCAAGTATCACTATTTCATGTCGCTGTTGCTTCCACTGGATCGTGTGCGCCAGGATCGAGTAAACCATCCGGAAGGCGATGTGCTTTATCACTGTCTTCAGGTGTTTGAGCTGGCTCGAGAACAACGTCCCTGGGATGAAGATTTTCTGATCGCCGCCCTGATGCACGATGTCGGCAAAGGGATCGATCCCATGGATCACGTAACTGCCGGCCTGGCGGCTTTGGAAGGATACATCTCAGATCGGACTCGCTGGCTGATTGAAAACCACGGACTTGCTCAGCGAGTCAAAGACGGAACTGCCGGAGCGAGAGCGCGGCGGCGGCTGACCAATGCGGAAGATGGAGATGCTCTGGATCTTCTTGCCAATTGTGATCGCGACGGGCGACATCCAGGGCGAATCGTGTGCTCGGCCGAAGATGCGATTGAGTACATCCGCCAACTGGAAGAAGAGAACGAGGCGGAGTAGCGCAGATTTGTTTTGATCGGCAGACTTGGCTGTCGGGAGTTGCGATTTCAGAGCGGAAGTGAAATCATACTGCGAGATCGTGAGACGGATTGGGACGAAATCATTTGTTTCTTCCGTCGGGCTGACATCTTCAACGCTATGAAATTGATGGACTATGGAACTCTCTGACGTACGCAAAGTGGCTTCACTGGCTCGACTGGCTCTGGATGACGAGGAGCTGTTGGCTTCCGGGAAACAATTGACATCGATCCTCGAATATGTCCGTCTGCTGGATGAAGTGGATATCACGGGTGTTGCGCCGATGACTCATCCGGTCCCAGCGGAGAATGTGTTCCGGGAAGATCAGATGCTGGCATCTCTGCCTCGTGAGGCGGCTTTGTCCAATGCTCCGAAGACGGACGGCGAGTTCTTCGTCGTTCCGAAGATCCTGGAAGAAAAAGGCGCGTAATAACTCCGGAGAAGTGTCCGGGGTTTGCGTTTCCTGAAGCTGTGAGCACACGCATTTTTGTGGGAGGTTCGAGGGATGACTCAGGCCATTGTGGATCCGGGCGAACTTCGCCGATTTGCTCAAATGCTGCGTCGCTTTAATGAAGAGATCAATGAAAAGACGGCTGCTGTGGCAGGGCAGCTTAATCATCTGGGGCAGACCTGGCGGGATCAGGAGCAGCTGCGGTTTTCAGAAGAGTTTGTTTCGAACATGAAGTCGCTGGGGCGGTTTGTTGAGTCGAATGAACAGTTCATTCCGTATCTGCTGCGCAAAGCACAGTTGGTGGAAGAGTATCTCCAGCAGCAATAGTGGTTCAGAGGCCATAACAAAACCGGGACAGGCGTTCCCGATTTTGCAGGAGAGTGCTTAATGGGTCAGTCAGCCAATGTGACGTCTGTCGATGCCATCCGTCAGTTTGCTGCGTCCGTTATCGCGTTTCAGGAAGAGGCTCGCCTGTGCCTGACGATGCTCGACAGTCAATTGCGGCAGATTCTGTTCTGGCTGGAACGTGATCGCCCCAGCTTCTGGAAACGCGAGATTGAAAACTGTCTCCGCGATATCGCAGATGCTCGTGTTCGTCTGCACCAGTGTCGCATGCGACGCATGGGAGATTTTCGGCCGTCATGCATCGAAGAGGTAAAAGATCTGGAAGCTGCTCAGAAGGCTATGGAGTTTGGGCAGAAGCAAATTCCGAACGTGAAACGCTGGAACATAGAAGCGGCTCACGAGGGCAATGAATATCACGGTCGAGCAGCGCAGTTGGTACAATCGCTTGAGCGAGAGATTCCAAGGCTGTTGGCGATCCTTGCGTTTACGATTGATCGACTGGACGCGTATGCCGCTGTGACGACTCCGAGCGGTGCGCCGGATCAGTCGTTTTTTCAGCAGGTCACGGGCGAACTGGAAGCGATGCTGGCGGGGATGCCGCAATCCGCAGCGGAAGAAGAGTCACCGGTTGAACCAACCTCTGAAACATAGCGGCAGAGCGAGTATGGCTGATTGCCGCTCATGTTCGGAACGGCGATTATGAACTGCTGTTGCAAAAAAAGGACGGGCAAGAATGCCCGTCCTACTTAAAAATCAGCAGATCTGGTGACTATCGGCTGCCGTAGTCGATCAGGCGAGCCAGCTCTGAACGCATTTCAGAGCGATGAATGATGCGATCGACAAAGCCGTGTTTGAGCAGGAATTCGCTGGTTTGAAATCCTTCAGGCAGATCGATTTTGCAGGTTGCCTGGACGACTCGAGGTCCAGCAAATCCAACCAGGGCCTGAGGTTCGGCAACGATGATATCACCGAGTGAAGCGAAGCTGGCGGCGACACCTCC
>CANHVD010000367.1 GCA_947463775.1 Planctomycetaceae bacterium
GACGCGCCGAAGGAGTTTCAGCAAACTGAGTCGGGGCTGAAATATCGAGTCCTGCGGAAGTCAGATGGCCGGCAGCCAAAGGCTCAGGATACCGTCACCGTCAATTATCGCGGCTGGCTGGACAGCGGTAAAGAATTCGACAGTTCTTACAAACGCGGCGAGCCGATCTCGTTTCCGCTGAACGGTGTCATTCCGGGCTGGACTGAGGGCATGCAGCTCATCGGTGAAGGTGGCATGATTGAACTTTGGATTCCGTCAAGACTCGGTTACGGCGCAGAAGGATCACCGGGCTCCGTGCCACCCAATGCCACGTTACACTTTATTGTGGAACTGATCAGCGTCAGTTAGTCCCTCAAAAAGATCCGGCACCCTGCGGTGTACAGGACTCGTTGAGAATCACCAGTTCCGGAACGCGAGCTTCGCCGTCCTGTTCGGCAAGCCTGCGGTCGAGCTCAACGATCATTGGAATCTGTTGACGAATCTCAGTAACAGTGAAGACAACCTGCTTGCGGAAATGTACGTAAGCCCCCATCAGGTTCATGATCGAACTGAGCCCGGCGACGCCCATCGGAAGTGCAGCAAAGAGATTACGCCAATACAGGTACCGCGTGTCACGGTGCCTCATCATTTCCCGAGTCAGTCTGGCGAAGCCCATCAGATCTCGTTTGATCTCAAACCAACGCGGTCGATGCTTTGACTTCACCTTCAGCAGCTTTGAAAGTCGCAGGACTCGATCAAAGTACCGCTTTGGTTCGTAGACCGTCGACACCACAGTGACCAGATCTTCCATGATCCGCTTCCGGCTGCGCTGAGTTCTGAAATTCAGGCCGGCAATAGTCTGGTCAATCGGCTGAGAATCAAGACTGCGATCTTCTCCCTGTGCGAACATTTCCAGCTCAGAATCGATCAGGCGACCACCCATCGACAACAACCGACGCTCTTTCAGCAACCTGCGGGTTAACTGAGTATTCGGGAGGGCGACGAGAAGTCCGACCATCGCGAAGTTGATACAGGCGTCCTCGATAAGCTCAATCATCAACTCATCGACGCCATCTTTCTCACCATCAAAGCCGAGGATAAATCCACCAAACGCGACCATTCCATGATCGTAAAGTTTGTGAATTCGATCCAGAATGGGACGATACGAGTTCTGCTTCTTCTGAGTAATCCGCAGGACGTCCGGGTCGGGCGTTTCGATGCCAAAGAAGACGTTGCGAAACTCTGCCTCACGCATCTGAGCCATCAGAGAATCATCGTCCATCAGATTCAAAGATGCCTCGGTGGCATAATAGAACGGACTACCATTCCGGCGGTTCCAGGCGATAAGTCCCGGGAGCAGATTCTTCGTCAGATTGACTTTGTTTCCGATGAAGTTGTCATCCACGATGAAGACTTCGCCGGAGTACCCCTGAGCCAGCAAGGCATCCAGTTCGTTGGAAATCTGCTCGACCGTTTTCGTGCGGGGCCGACGACCATACAATTCAATGATGTCGCAGAATTCACAGTTGAAGGGGCAGCCGCGAGAGTACTGAATGTTGATCATCAAATACTGATCAAATTCCACCAGGTCGAAACGCGGGGTTGGAGAGATGGTCACATCCGGCTTGTTGCGCTCTGTGAAGACGCCATACGGATTTCCCTGACGCCACGATTCCAGCCACAGCGGAATCACTTCTTCGCCTTCACCCACAACCAGCGTATGAGCCCTGCGATAAAGTTCTGACTCGCTGGAAGGATCCGCCCCACCCACAACGATGTACTTGTCCTCTGAAACGGCTCTCTCAATGATCTCGAGCAGGCCTGGTTGCTGGGGCAACATGCCGCCAGTACAGACCATATCCGCCCAATCCCAATCAGACTCTTGCAACGGCCGTACGTTAAGGTCAGCCAGTCGAAACTCCCAGTGCTGAGGCATGATGGCCGCGACCGTCAGCAACCCCAATGGTGGCGAAATTGACTTCGCGCCCTTGAGTTCACAGGAAGCAGAGAAGCTCCAGAATGACTCCGTCTTGAACTCGGGATTGATCAGCAGGCAACGTATCGCCTGATCCGGAGAAAGCTTCATACAGGGGGTTTTCCCGGCGATTTTCTAAATTCAAGTTGGAGGAGTTGCCGGTCAAAGTCTGCATAACTTCAGGAGATACAGCCGACGTCCTCAAAATCAAAACAGCCCATGCAGGGCCGCGCATCAGAGACTGATGCACCAAGCCTCTGGGTGAACCTCAGCCATCATGTTGTTTGCCCCCTGTCTTGGCAATCCTTCCGAGACTCAATCCGTTCGAGTATTCCATTTCCTTTACTCTTCGGACCTGCATCTTTGTTCCCATGCTTCATAGCCTGGCTAATCATTGCGACACGAAGAGACTGTGTGATCATCCACGTCAGAGTCACAAGCGATGTCGACTGGTCATGATCATCAGGCTCGCACGAAACGACATGGCGCACCCTAATGATGCCTTTCCCTGCGTTTTCTGCGATTCCCAGGAGCTAGCCGCCTGTTCCTCGATCCGGTCTAAACATTCTACTCGCCCCGCTCAACATCAAGCAGGAATGTAAGACGTTCAGATCTTATTATCCCCACACTTCGACAGGCCGATTTCGGAATCTCTGCGGTAGCCAATCCCGGCTTCGTCGGGCGCGCTTAGTAAAACGCCGTCGCGAGTTTGCGGCGGAACTCGGAGGCGAGTTTAGATTTGGAGCCCATGACGGTGAGCAGTCCGACCATGGCTTCTTTGGCAGCGATACCAACACCGGATCGATCAGCTTTCACGATCTCCAGCAACATTGTGCAGGCTTCTTCAAAGCGGCTGTCGGCTCCAAGAGCTTCCGCGAGTTTCAACTGCAGAGTCAAATCGCCGGGGTTGGCTTCCAGTGCTTTCTTGGCTTCACTGACGCCGCCGGACTCTTCGACCTGACTACGCATATCGAGTTGCGCGAGCAGCGCCTGAGCTTCTGGTTCGAGAAAGCCACGCTTGTTGAGTTCGTCCAGGATCTCGCGGCTTTCCTGATCACGATTCAGCTCGATGAGAACTCGCGCGTGAGCGATCCGGAACTCCGCAATGTCTGGTTCCAGTTCCGACGCTTTCCGATAGCTGGCTTCAGCCAGTTCAACTGATCCATCAGTCTCATGCTGCTGGCCCTGAGTAAACGCCTCCATCGAAGCCGATGGCATGAAACCTTTCAGCCACTCGCGAAGCTGAGGCTCTGTCTGCACGCCGGCAAAGTGACTGGCTGGCTGACCGTCGACCATGGCCACGACAAAAGGAATCGATTGCACTCCGAACGCACCGGCGATTTCCGGGCATTCGTCGACGTTGACCTTCACGAGGCAGAATGCTCCGTTGGCTTCGTTGGTCAACTTCTCCAGCAATGGAATCAACTGACGACAAGGACCGCACCACTCAGCCCAGAAGTCGACCACAACCGGCCGGATCATCGACTGCTGAATGACGTCCTCGCGGAACGTTTCCATGTTGGTGCTGATAATATTGGGCGCGTCAGACATGAGAGAACTCGAATTTCAACAAGAGAACATGCGAGAGAACAAGCGGCAACACTTATTGAAGATTCAGCCAGCAGTCCGCCCACTGGCCGAAGTTTTCTTCAACGCTGACTCGCAGGCGAGTCAAACCGTGCTGCTGATCAAGCTTCAAGCGGGAGATTAACGATTGTCCGATCCAGCGGGAAATCAATTCCGCTGTCGTGTTTGCAATGGGAAGGATACAGCAATCCTCAGCCGGGAAAACCCAGCGTCGATCCTCAAACCGAGCGGTCACTTCACGTCCATCATCGGACGTAATGACTCGAATCGCCGGATGCCGATCCGGCAACAAAACTCGGTGATCCAGCTCATGGACCAGAGCCTGTAAACCATCGCGCAGGGCAATGAAGTCGAAGACGTAATGATTTTCGTCCAGCGGCCCTTCGATCGCCGCTTCCACACGCCAGTTGTGTCCGTGAATTCGTTCACAGATCGTGCCGTTAAACGTAATAAAGTGAGCCGCGCTGAAGACCAGGGTATCCTTGGTCACTCGCACGCCAAACGCTTCTTTCGAACTCTGAGACATTTTGAAGAGTCTGCTCCAAAAACCGAGATTGTTTCCGCCTGAAGGCCCATTGTAGATCTCCAGGCGGCTTGCACCATAGCGACCGCATCTCAGGCGCGAATCCAGCGCAGGCCGAAATAACCGAACACGATGGAGAAGACCGAGAAAATCGAGAGCCTGAAAACATCCGAGGAGTTTAGAAGCAAGAGAGCATCGAATGCAAAAAGCAGACTAAGCAATATCGCCACAAAACCAATCCCAGCCCTCAAGACTCTCATGGCCTGAAATGCTCCACAAGCCGCATCGACCCGACGGCAGATGTCCAGTGAATTCTTTACTGTCGCGGCAGTTCGATTTCACTCACCACAGGAAGATGGTCCGATGGAAAGCGACCGTCGCGTTGATCTGTAAGAATGCGAAGATTCTGAACCTTGACAGAGACGCTCGTGAAGATGAAGTCTATTCTCTGGTCAGGAACAATGGCCTGAAAACCATTCCAGGTGGAGTTGGGACCTTCGGGTTCAAAAATGGAATGCTGAAACGTGTCATTGAACACTACAAGGCCAGCGGAATCGGCATCAATCAGAGTCTTGTAGGGCGGCGTACCCGGAGTGGTATTGAAATCCCCTGTCAGGACAACTGGATGTTCCGAAAACTGACTTCGAACTCGGTTCACGATCAACGCCGCACTTTCAGTGCGTGCCTGCGAACCCTTGTGATCGAAGTGAGTATTCACAACATAGAAAACAGATCCTGACTGACGGTCTTTCAGCTTCAGCCAGCTCGCAATTCGTGGCAGAGCAGCATCCCAACCTTTGCTCCCGGGCACATCGGGCGAAGGGGAAAGCCAGAACGTGGACTTTTCGATCAGCTCAAAACGCTCGCGACGAAAGAACACCGGAGAAAATTCACCAGCGACTTTCCCATCATCGCGTCCCACGCCATAAGCCTCCATGTCCGGAAGTCGCTGCTTAAGGTCTTCAAACTGCCCGGACAGCACCTCCTGAAAACCTGCAATGTCGACCTTGTTGCCCGAGATGATTTCAGCAACCCAGTCTTTCCGCTTAGGCCACGCGTTAACTCCATCCCCGGGATTGTTGTACCGAATATTCCAGGACATAACCGTCATCGGTTGAGCATTGGCGACATGCGACACGAATATCGCAAACACCGCGGCAAGGAGAGCTGTTTTCATCCGATGGGCTTTCTATTGTTTCATCAGCATGGACTTTTTCGTGCATACAGCATAGGCATGGCACACTCCTTTCGACAAGCAGTTCAGAGGGAGAGGCCGTGTGGCCAACTGCAACGCAGAACAGTGGTCTCGGCGTTGGCGAAGGTCGACAAATTCTGTCAAACTGGTCCGGATCAGATGGTGCTGTTTTGATATTGAGTCCTGATTGATCCTCCTTTTGCTGAAGTACCTGGCATGACTGAAACCTTTGTACTTATTCCCGGTCGGACCACGGATCAGGGCTGCGGCATCAGTGAGGGCAAGTTTCAGGACAAGTACCAGAAGGAAATTCGAGCCCTGCAGGTCGCCCCTGGAGATATGGCTCGCCTTGGTTTGTCCGACGGCGATCGAGTTCGACTGACTGGCGAAGAAGGTCAGACCGTCGAAGTGTGTATCGTGTCGGCCAAGAAGGACGAATTGCCCGAAGGCTTGCTGTTCATTGCTTATGGTGACATTTCCAGCCGGCTGATGGTCGGGGACACTCACGGTTCCGGCATGCCGACCAGCAAAGGCATGGAAGTCACAATGGAACTTGTGCAGAAAGCCTGAGCGTGGTGCAGGTTTGAGTTGTTTGAGATTTCAAATTTGAAATCTGAGACTTGAAATGTCCGATTTGGACCGACGCTCAGTAACTGCTCCTCGCATGACCATCCGTTCCCCTGCGGAGTTCTGAGGTCCCTGGCCGCTTGTTCCGGAGTACGCTGCCAGACTATCCTTCGGGGCACTGCCGTCTTAGCCAGCCTCTTCACTCACACCACTATTCTCTATCGGGAATTTTGTTCATCCCATGAAGATTACTCGGATCGAAACGCTCGTGTGCAACGCTCGCATGCGAAACTGGATCTTTGTCAAAGTCATGACAGACCAGGACGGTTTGTTCGGCTGGGGCGAAGCGACTCTGGAA
>CANHVD010000368.1 GCA_947463775.1 Planctomycetaceae bacterium
CGAAAAATCTTTGTGCAGGGCAGGGTCATTCCCAAACTTTTCGCGATGCCCGAATTTGGCGCGAGCTTGCCCGTGAAGACGCCAGCGAGTTTCCGCAAGTTCAATGATTGCCGGAATGTCGTAGGTGTCTCCATCAACAGGAACGCATCCTTTGAGCACACTGAAAGGAACGCCTTCCGCCTTCAGATAACGTTCGTCAGTGCAGAGCAATGCCGCCAACTGGGCACCTGCAGAATGTCCCATGACGAGGATACGATTGGGATCGCCACCAAACTCCGCAATGTGTTTGTGAACCCAGCCGCAGGACTTGGCGACGTCTCGCGTGAGCGTTCCCATGTCAACATTCGGCAGCAGGCGATAATTTGTGGAAACGAACACGAAGCCTCGATCCATAAACGCCTGTGGTTTCAGATTGACGTCCGACTTGTCTCCAACCTGCCAGCCGCCACCATGAATCCAGAAAACTACGGGCAGGCTTTTCGCATCTGCGGGAGCATAGATATCCAGTACCTGCCGCTCGACCGCAGGTTCGGCATAAGGGACATCACGCTTGACCGTTTGCGCGTGAGCCACAGAAGCCATTGATATCACCGCCAGCAAAAGCGAAAGAACTGATTTCATCATGAATCCTCTTCTCTGGAAATTCCGGGGACCGTGAATTGCTCAGCATAGCAACACTCAACGCCATTGTTTAAGTCTCAGAGGTTGCGGAACCAATATCATGGCCGGGTGTAGTCGCGGTTGCTTGTTAAAGTAGGTCCTTTCTGCCGGACTCATTTTTACCCATATCTTTAGATTGAATTCCGCATTCGGCACCAACGCGATGACAATTGCGTGATGCAGTGCTTCTTTGGCTACCAGTTGCGATTCGGCCCCCGCTCGACCCTGCGTCGGTGGAGCCAAGGTTTGGCAACTATTCGCCCGCAATTCTGGACACAGCCACGATTGAGGCAATCCTTCGAAAACAACCCGCGAACGCCCGCCCTCACTTCACACTGTACCGTGACGAGTTGTCAAACCAGCGGTCCACCGGCGTAACGCCGGATGGGGCCGAGTCCATCGTTTGGTTTGCTCTGTAGTTTGCAAACCCTGGCTCACCCGGCGTGAAGCCGGGTTGGGGCCGAGACTCGCCTGTCGCCCCCCGTGTCGCTCGCAATCCCGGGACCGAATTGAGGATAGAAGGCTGTGTGAATACAAGGCGTTTCCTGAAAAGATGTGGGTAAAAGATGAGCTCGGCAAGGAGGACCTACCGAAATCGGCGACTGCAGCCGCATGGCTGCGAGAACACATGATTGCGTGATTCTTTCGAAGATGTTCAGTATACTTTACACCGCAAAAATTTGAGGATACTGCCGGGAACTGGTGTATGGATCTGCATGAGGTCGAATCAATTGCAAAGCAGGAGTTGCTGAAGCACGGCCTGACAACATGGACGTTCGCCTGGGCTAAGACGAAGCGTCGCCAGGGAGTCTGCAAGTATCGTTCTCGTCGAATCGAGATCGCAGAATACTACGCTCGCCATAATCCTCGTGAGAAAGTCCTCGACACTCTGATGCACGAAATCGCCCATGCGCTGGCCGGACCGAAAGCTGGCCATGGTCCGGCCTGGAAAGCGATCGCCGCGAAGCTTGGAGCGATCCCCAGAGCGTACGACACTTGTTCAGAAACCGCTGTCATGCCCGGCGACTGGCAGGCAACCTGTGAGGCCTGCGGCCGGACATTTCACAAGTATCGGCGTCCTCTACAACTCGACGGTTATCGCTGCCGCTGTGCTGCTCGCAAAGTTTTAACATTTCAGTTTGCCGGGGATCCGTCACGAAGACCGCCGGATCCTTTGCCGGCGGAACAGTCAGCAAAATGGGAAGCCCTGTGTGTCGGATGTGGCACAACTCATCGCCGTCAACGAAGACCCAAAGCCGGTCTTTGGCGTTGCCGGTGTCCTCAGCGATGTGAACTGCGTTGGTTGTTTCGCGAGGCCGGAGATGCTCGCTAACGGAGATTCGGGGCGGCGCGGGAAGCCGAAAAGGGCGGTTAAGGCTTCCCCAGAGATGATAAAGACGTCTTACGGGGTGAGGCAGCCAATTGCGGCTCAGTTTTGAGCGAGCCTATAATGTGGACAGAGAAATCGACGAGCCAGACCACGATCCTGACAATTGTGACTGGTGGTCAGTTGGTTTCTCCAGAAGAGTCGTCCCGCCCAACTTTCCCACCGCCTTGTAATTGTCCGGAGCGAATCATGAGACGCACCTGCGTTTTGCCAGTGGCTCTGGTATTTGTTGCTTTGAACGGCCTTTCCCAGTGCTCTCCGTTGATGGCCCAGGTTGGTGCATCAGCAGCCGGTACAAATCAGGCCGTCCGCAATCTTGCCGCAGTGCGACTTGTCTCTGCGTCGGCCGATGCCGCGATGGAGCGAGGTCGTGAAATCTATGAAGAGCGATGCATTCGCTGCCATGGTCCGAATGGTACCGGAACCAAAGATGTTCCGGCTCCGATCTTTGGTGATCGACCGACATCCGACCTGGCCGATGTGATTTCTCGCACCATGCCGGAAGACGCCGTCGGTGATTGCGTCGGCGATGATGCTCGCGCGGTTGCAGAATGGATGCAGTCCGCATTCTATTCTCCCGAAGCGCAGGCTCGATTGAACCCGCCGCGGATTGAACTGAGTCGACTCACGGTCTCGCAGTATCGAAATGCGATCGCTGACCTCGGGGCCAGTTTTCGATGGTTCAGTGCACCGAAGCCGGAACGTGGCTTGAAGGCGCAGTACTTTGCCAGTCGTGGTCAACGCGGTGATCGCAAGGTTTATGACCGGATCGACAGCAAGGTCGATTTCAACTTTGGAGCCTTCAGTCCGGACGGTGAAAAGATACCGGAAGAAGAATTCTCGATGGTCTGGAATGGCTCAGTGATTCCTCGTGAATCCGGCTGGTATGAATTCACGATTCGCACCGAGAACGGCGCGCGACTATTTGTGAACGACGAAGAGACGCCATTGATTGATGCGTGGGTTCGTTCCGGCAGCGACACCGAATTCCGAGGATCACGATATTTGCTGGCCGGTCGAACTTATCGCATTCGGCTCGATTGGTTTAAGTTCAAAGAAGCGACAGCCTCTGTTGCCTTGCTGTGGAAAACGCCACACAGTGTTGAAGAAGTCATCCCGACCGCGAATCTGATGCCGGAATGGTCGCCCGCCGTCCTGCTGGTTGAGACACCATTTCCGCCAGATGATCGCAGCTCGGGTTATGAACGCGGCACCAGCGTCTCACAGGAATGGGAAGACGCGGTGACCAACGCCGCCATTGAAGTTGCCGACAAACTCGTGGCAAGATTGCGTGAGTTTAGTGATATGAAGCAAGGCGAAGATAACTCGGGCAAGATCCGTGAGTTTGCCGGACTGTTTGCCGAACGTGCTTTCCGGCGGCCACTTTCAGATGAGCTGAAGGCGATCTTTGTCGATCAGCAGTTCGCGGCGGCAAAGTCTCCGGAAGAAGGATTGCGACGAGTGATCCTGGTCACCTTGATGTCGCCACGCTTTTTGTATCGTGAACATGCCGAAGCTGAAGATCAATTTGATCGGGCATCTCGCTTGTCGTTTGCTCTGATCAATTCGATCCCGGACAAGCAACTTCTCGAAGCGGCCAGGAACGGACAACTGCAAACTGACAAGCAGGTTCGCGATCAGGCCTGGCGTCTGGTCAATGACTATCGCAGCCGATCTCGCCTGCTGGAGTTTCTGCGAAGCTGGATGAACCTCGAACGGCTGCAGGAGATCGACAAGAGCACTGCCGTTTATCCGGACTTCACTCCGCAGATGGCTGCCGACCTGAAGGTGTCTTTGGAGCTGCTGATGCAGCAGACAGTCGATGCGGAGAACAGCGACTTCCGCAGATTGTTGTTGAGCGATTCGATCTTTATGAACGGACGCATCGCAAAGTTTTACGGCGCGTCATTGCCGGAGAACGCCGACTTCCAGGAAGTAAACTTCGAACCGGATCGCAGGGCGGGAATCGTCTCGCATCCGTTTCTGCTGAGCGGGTTTGCCTACATGGAAACAAGTTCGCCCATTCATCGCGGCGTTTTCCTGTCTCGCGGAGTTCTGGGCCGAGGCGTCAAGCCGCCGCCGATTGCGGTGGCTCCGACGGCTCCGGATCTGGCTCCGGATTTGACGACTCGCGAACGAGTGACCGTGCAGACACAGGCCGAAATGTGTGCCAATTGCCACGGGCTCATTAACTCCCTGGGCTTCGCACTGGAGAATTTTGACGCAGTCGGTCGATACCGAGACAGCGAAAAGACCAAGCCGATTGATGCAAACGGCCAGTATCTTCAGCGAAACGGGGAGTTAGTCAGGTTCGGCGGAGCGCGGGATCTGGCCAGCTTTCTTGCTCGCAGCGAGGAAACTCACCGCTCATTCACTCGGCAGTTGTTCCACCATATGGTTCAGCAGCCGATTCTGGCCTTTGGGCCGGAGTCAATTTCTGAACTGACAGAGTATTTCGAGAATCACCAGTTTCATATGAAGCACCTGATGGTTGAAATAGCGTGTCGATCAGCACTTGAAACAACCTCGGCAGGTTCACAGCCTGTGGTTGCAGCCGAGCCGCAGAGTTCGCCATAATGGGGTTGAATGCGGCTGCTCTGCCAGAATCGCAAAACCCGACGAAACCTGCAGCGGAATGGACTCCTTCCGAAACTAACCTTCCCCAGACCTCCGCCTTCGAATGGCCTCCCTCCAATGAATAGCCGACGACAATTCCTCCGCAAACTGGGCGTTGGTGCTGCAGCACTGCCGTTCGTTTCAAATCTCAATACGTTTGCGTCATCACTGATGGCGACAACTCGTAAACAGAGATTGGTCGTCATGTTCAGCCCGAACGGAACTGTCCCGTGGGATTTTTGGCCGGATGAAGAAGGGGACAAGTTCACTCTCAAGAGGATCATGGAACCTCTGAAGGATTTCCAGAACCGAACTCTGGTTCTGAATGGCGTGTGCGACAAAGTTCGCGGCGATGGTGACAATCACATGCGTGGCATGGGTTGCCTGCTGACAGGAACCGAACTTTTCCCAGGCAACATTCAGGGTGGATCGGATACCCCAGCCGGCTGGGCCAGTGGTATCTCCATCGATCAGGAGATCGCCAACTTCCTGCAGTCAAAAGAAGAGACTCGCACACGATTCGGAACTCTTGAATTCGGCGTGATGGTTCCTGACCGAGCTGACACGTGGACTCGCATGAGTTACGCCGGGGCCAATAAGCCAATCGCTCCGATCGACGATCCTTATCAGATGTTCCGCAAGCTCTACGGCCAGGTTAAAGATCGCGAAGTGCTGACCAGCATTCTGGACAGCGTTCAGGAAGACCTGAAGAAAATCAGTCGCAGCGTTTCCAAAGAAGACCGACATCTTTTGGAAGAGCACACGACCTTCGTACGAACCATGGAACAGCAGTTGCGTCAGGCTCAGTCCAGCGATGTTGGGCATGCGATTCCGGAACTGGAACAGGGCATCAAGGAAGAGAACGACAACATCCCGCAGATCGCAAAGATGCAACTGGATCTGATGGTGAACAGCTTTGTGAATGACTTTAGCCGAGTCGCCACGTTTCAGATTACGAATTCCGTGGGTCAGCCGAAGATGCGATGGCTGGGAATCGATGAAGGCCACCACGAACTTTCTCATGAGCCCAATGAGAACAAGGATGCTCACGAGAAGCTGACAAAGATTAACACCTGGTACTGTGAGCAGTTGGCGTATCTCGTGCGACGGCTGTCCGAAACTCCTGAACCGGGAAGCGACGGATCGTTGCTGGATAATACGCTGATCCTGTGGGGCAATGAGCTGGGTCAAGGCAATTCGCATACGCTCGATAACATCCCGTTCGTGATGGTCGGCAATGGGCTCGACTTCAACATGGGGCGATCCTTGAAATATAAGCATGTGCCCCACAACAGACTGCTGGTGGCACTGGCTCATGGATTCGGTCATCACATCGAATCGTTCGGAAATCCGGACTTCTGTAAAGACGGAGTTCTAACGGGGCTGACATAGCTCGGTCTAACTGTCGTCATCAATCGAACCTGTAAGGAGTACAGCGACCTTGGCTCAGAAGATCATCATTGATGCTGATCCTGGCATTGGCGATGCCCTGGCGATTCTGGTCGC
>CANHVD010000369.1 GCA_947463775.1 Planctomycetaceae bacterium
GTGATGATCAACGTGCCACCAGGCTTTACCATCCGAGTGAGTTTCTGAATTGCGCGGACGGGGTCAACCACATGCTCAAGGACCTCCGTACACATTACGCAGTCGAACAGCTCGTCTTCAGGAATATCATACAGATCACACACGAAATCCAGTTGATGAAAGTCGAACTCCCCGGTGTGCAATCCGTGCTTGTTGCCCGCGCCGTCATATTGCGCGATATCCTGCGCCTTATAGACAAGGTGGCTGCAGTCCTTCTTATTCGGGCACTCTCCAGCCCCGACATCGAGAATTGTGCTGCCAGCAGGAATGGCAGCGAGGGTCTGCCTGAGCCATGAGTTTCTGGCATCCAGATTCTTAATGCGTCCGAACATAATGATTGCTTTCCGATGAATTCCGTTTCAGCAGAGCTTCTGAGCGATGAATTGCAGTCGTCGAAGCCTGTTCCAATCGGCGACGACCGTCAATGTCAGGGACGCGGAGGTTTATCCTGCAGGATCTGGCGACTTCATGCGGCCTTTGATTTCTGCAGATACTTATTCCGAAGGAACAACATGTCACCATGGCGGCGAGGTGTACTCATGGAAGTGAATCCGCGGCTCTCCAGAAAAGTCTTCACCTCTGGAAACAGAACTCCGCCTTCGTAGTATGGCCGAGTCGAAACTTCGACAATCACAGCGCTGGCGCGAGCCAATGTGGATTCAGCACCCTTCAGCACCAGCAACTCTGCGCCCTGCACGTCGACGATCAGCACATCGCATTGGTTTGCGTATTTTGTCCCGGACAACAGTGTATCCAGCGTGCGCGATGTCACCGATTCGACGACCCCGGTCACGTTGACAGCCGGCCAGCGAGTTCTCAGTTCCGATGTTGGCGCAAAAATCGAATTCGACTTCCCATCGTTGCTGAACGACTGAAGCGCCAACTGGTCACCGTCTTTTTCCGTCAGCAGCGCACAACAGGCTTCATGCTCGGCAGTCCCTTTATGACTCTCCAGCACCGTCGAAAGTCGCCCGTAAACTTCTGGAGAACCTTCGATCCACAATACGTGCCGATAACCACATTCTTCGTACAGGTGCCGTTCCTGAGCCAGATGAGCACCCACGTGCACCAGGGTCTCCAGTTTCAGGTCGGTTGGTGCCAATTGACGAAGCAGCCGAATTGGATCCGTCTTGCGCCGGAGGTACTTGCGGATGTAATTGAACAACGGACTTCCTCCAATGAAGCTCTTTTTTCGCACATCCCATGCGAATCCTGATCAGCTTTGGAACGGTATTGGTTTTGCCTGAACCATGCAAGATGGGATTTGCCTCAGAACAGACCGGCCGCCAATCCGCATTGCGTTAACTGCTCACTGTCAAATAGACTCCCGCGCCCCCTTAACGCGGGAAGCCTTCTCTGATTCGCCTGAGGCAATTGTTTTGTCCTCGGCCCTGTCATCCTGCATCAGGTAATCCTGTATCAGGAGTTTTCTGAAGAGTGAGTGTTCTCATAAGTGTGGAGCACGCGTCCTGCTCCGTGCTATTCTGTCTGATTGTTGTCTGCCTGCCGGTGTCGAGATGAACCGTCCGATCTCAGTAGTATGCCTGAAATGGGGGACGCCTTATCCTCCAGAATATGTGAACGTCCTGCAACGGGCGGTCCGCGATCATCTTTCGTATCCACATCGGTTTATATGCATAACGGATACGCCCGAAGGGCTCTCACCGGATGTTCAGGTAATCCCTCTTCCTGAGATTCCGATTGAGCGACCCAAATGGAATACAGGCTATTGGCCCAAACTGGCGGTCTTTAAAAAAGGGGTTTTCGCGGACAACGAAATCGTCCTGTATCTCGATGTCGATATACTTGTGGATCAGTCACTGGACCCGTTTATCGATCTGATCGAACGCGAGAAGGGTCTCCGAATTATCCGCGAATGGAATCCGGATATCTGGCGACTTCTTCCTGTGAGTATGCGACCTGATCGCGGCGGAAACGGCTCTGTCATCGGCTTTATTGCCTCCGAACAGACGCACTTGTTCGGCGACTTTGCTTCTGACCCCTATGGCATTGACGGTAAATTCGGCATCGATCAGATCTACATTACTCGCCAGGCCGCCAAAAGCCGCTACTGGCCAGATGGCTGGTGTGCCAGCTTTCGAAGGTCCTGTGTGCCTCATTGGCCGCTGAATCTGCTGTGGCCAAAAATTCGCAAAGCGAACGGTGCCCATATCTTTGTTTTCCACGGAGTTCCGAATCCGACCGATATGGTCGCCGATGGAAACTACCGCTGGGGAACACGGTGGCGATACGGTTTCGGGCCGGTGAAGTGGGTCCAGGACTATTGGCGCGCCTACTCTCGTAAATCATGACGAATGAGACATTGCAGCGTTTTTCTGATTCCTCCTAGAATGCGAACCATCGCAGCCAATGGAGAATTTGCGGTTCGTTATCAAGACGTCAGGATGACCCAATGAAGAAGCGGCTTAAGTTGACCATTCGAACAGCGCGAGCGCTACTGCAGGCCTTTGCCTTTCGACTGACTGCTGCTCTTGGCAGGCGAGGACCTTCGCGAAGCTGTCAGATCCCGGAACTGCAAACCATACTTCAGTCGTGCCTGGGAAACATTAAGCGCGGCGTATTTGTCGAAGTGGGTGCCTACGACGGCGAAAAATTCTCCAATACATCCTGGCTGGCAGACAATGGCTGGCGAGGCATCTATGTTGAGCCATCCCCTGAGTTTGCGGGCCTCTGTCGTCGAAGACATTGCCTGAACAATGTCGAAGTTGTGAATTCGGCTGCCGGCGAATCTGAAGGGGAAGCCGTGCTGATGCAGATGGGATCGCTCAGTACCATGAGCGCTTCCACATTCGATGCTTATCAGCACATTCCCTGGGCCAAAAACCAGATGGATTCAAGGCTGGAGCAAAAAACCACTCGAGTCCAGACGCTCGACTCCATTCTCGGCGCGAATTCCTGTCCTAACGGTTTCGATGTCCTTGTCGTGGATGTGGAAGGATTTGAAGAAAGTGTATTTCGCAGCTTTGACCTGAAGCGATGGCGCCCCCGACTCATGATCGTCGAACTCTGTGATGTTCATGAAGAACTGAATGTCACGGCTGAACTTGCAGACTCCGCACGACGCGTGCGTTCTCGCATCCTTGCGGCCGGGTATCAGGAAGTCTATCGAGACCACATCAATACCATCTTTGCTGTTCCTGAGTGCGCAGGCCTGCAGCCCATCAACGCATCTCGCAGGTCGGCAGCCTGACATGACTACGGGACCTGAAGCTGTTTCTGGTTACCGCTTTCAGGTGAGCGATCTTCGAGTTGATGATCGCCGACCGGGTGTGAGTGCCTTCATGCGAATCAGGAACGGGGCGGACTGGCTGGAAGTCTCCATTCGCAGTCACATGCCATTCTTTGATGAGATTGTCGCGGTCTACAACCAGTGTACCGATGCGACACCAGAGATTCTGCTCAGACTGCAAACCGAGTTTGGACCCAGCAGGCTGCGTGTAATCCACTATCTGGATCAGGTGCATCCGCCAGGCAGTGAAGGGCATGCTCAAACGGACCCGTCATCACCCAACAGTCTGGTGAACTACTACAATTTCTCTCTGATCTCGACACGGTATAAGTACGCGACGAAACTGGACGACGACCATCTTGCAATTACCGAGACCACTCAACGTGTGACTGACGGGCTTCGAAACGGAACCGCCAGCCCGAACACGATGTTCTGCTTTTCGGGGTTGAATTTGTTTCCTGGCACCGACGGCAATCTCGGAATTCTGGACAGCGATCCGATCTCCGGTGGAGGCGACATAGGATTCTTTCCCGTAACGAGTCATACCTATTTTGTTCACGATCGGCGGTTTGAACGATTTCGTCGAGGCTCACTTCGCCGTGAATTTGCAGGTTATCTTTATTGGCACCTGAAGTATCTGAAGCGTGATATGGGGTTCGGCAACTACGAACTCGATAAAAACCCGCAAAGCCGCTACGCAAGACGGCATACTGCTTTGCAGAATGGCAATGGAAATGCCATCGATCTGAGACAGTTGTCCCGCGTACGCACTCCCGGTATCGCGACAAAACTGCTGGCGCTCTTTTCTGAAAAATCAGCGTTGGTTGCCAGTCGAAATGCGGCAATCGCGACGGCATTTCCAGATGGCAGTGTGCGAGAAGCGATCGAGCGCACGACTCAACGTGAATTCAATGCCCACGTCATCTGAACCCACATCATCTGATAAGGACGGATCTGATGAAGTCATACCTGATCAACCTCGACCGATCTACGGAGAGACTCGAGTTCTTTACCCGGCAGGCCGAGCTGTTGGGGATTCCTTTTGAACGAATCTCCGCAGTGGAGGGGCGTCGTCTGAGTTCTGAGGACCTTGCCTCTGCAGTGTCAGCAACCTTTGAATTCCAGCCTATCAATGCGGGAGAAATCGGTCTGTTTATGAGCCATAAACTGGCGTGGCAAAAGCTGCTGGCCAGCGGCGAGCCTCATGCTGCCGTCTTTGAAGACGACGCCGTGATGGCCCCAACGATGAAAAGTGTCATGAAAGCGATTGATCTTGAAGTCGCTGATTTTGATGTCATCAAACTGGAAACGACGTTACGACAGGTTGTGTGCCGCAAAGAACACCAATCGCTGAGTTGCGGAAGTGTGCTTCAGCGACTGCTGAGCTGGCACGGTGGAACTGCAGGATATGTGATCTCCGCTCCCTGCGCCCGGCGACTCCTGTCACTGAAGGAAAAACTGGCTGACCCGATTGATCAGGTCATGTTCAACCCGATGTCCGTCGTCAGTTCGCAACTCAGAATCCTCCAGCTCAACCCGGCAGCGTGTATCCAGAAAGACATTCTCGATAAGTCAGACTCGGCCGTCTTTGGCACGACTATTGATCGCAACCTGACCAGTGGAAAACTGTTTCGGCATGGTCCACTGATCGATATTCGCCGCATGATCAAAAAGCAGATTGAACGCCAGCGACGCAGGTGGCTGACATTGAATCAGCAAAACTGCCAGTCCGTCATTCCCTTTACAAGCGGCGAATCCCGGAAACGCGCAGCATGAGCCACTGCACCGGCTGGCAAGTATCCAGTTCCCTTCTCAGGGCCAGAGTGATTCAATGGGTGTAGCTGCAAGTACTCAGCCAACATGCCTGCTCAAAATTTCAGGCGGGCTTGGCAATCAGCTCTTTCAATATGCGGCAGGAAGATCTTTGGCGTCCAGAACAAATTCCCGACTTGTTCTGGATGTTTCATTTTATGACAAAGGTCGCCATCGAGCATTCGAGCTGGACCAGTTTTCGATTCAGGCGGATGTACAACACCGCTCGTCGGGTATGACGTGGATGTCTCGCGGCCTTCAACTTATGCAGTCAGTACTTCGCCGCGAGCGAATCTATCGTGAACCACATTTCCAGTTTGACCCACATTTCGAGAACATTCAACCGCCCGTCACACTGACGGGATACTTTCAGACTTATCGCTATTTCGAAGGGATTGAGCAACAGATTCGAGAAGAGCTGAGAGTTCCGGATCCGTCAGACCCGGAGACCCTACAACTCAGCCGAAAGCTGTCAGATCAGAACTATGCTGTCCTGCATATTCGTCGCGGCGACTACGTCAGCAGCACAAAGGCGAGCAGAATCTATGCCCAGTGTACTCTGGACTATTACGAGGCAGCCATGGAGCGACTTCCGACGAGCAATCCGGTGCTGGTTCTTTCCGACGATTTACCATGGGCCAGGGAAAATTTGCCTGCCATCAGACCGCTGGTCTTCCCGGAAGCCAAGTTGGACCGACCGGGACTCGCAGATCTGTGGCTCATGGCTCGAGCAACTCATCACATCATTGCCAACTCGTCCTTTAGTTGGTGGGGAGCATGGCTGGCCGCGAAAGGCGGATTGAAAATCGCGCCGAGGAGATGGTTCCATGACCCCACGATGAATGACACGGACCTGACACCGAAAGAGTGGATCAGGATATGAATCCGGTAGCTTAAACTTTTAAATCGCTTCGCGCCAGCAACAACACCTCTGAGTTATCAGAGCCGACAGCACATAGCCCCTGCTCCCATCAATACACTTTTATTTTGACGTTACTGTGGATGGCCAGAATGCAAAAAATGATTTTCGATATCGGAATGCACATCGGCCGTGACACCA
>CANHVD010000370.1 GCA_947463775.1 Planctomycetaceae bacterium
GACCGCGAGCAGAAACGCCAGCACTCCCATTTGCGCGGCTGGCAGCTCAAAACAGCACGTCAGCGCGGCGAAGAACCCGAGCGATGCGAAGTCCCGGGACCGTGGCTCTGAAGGTTTTTCCTTGTTGTCAGAAGAATGAGTTCTGCTGCGAGACACAAGAATTCTTGCCGCCGCAGTGATGGCGAACATCGCGCAGGCAACTGCCGGCGTGTGATTATTCAAAGTTGTGAGATAAGGATTCAGGATAGAACCGAACCCAGCGACAGCGATGACAAACATACGTGCATACGGACCACCGCCCAAAAGCTGCAGGCAGGTTCGCAGCGAACGCAATGACAGATAGAACGGGATCACGTTCACGATGAGCAACAGCAGTCGCGTCACGAGAGCCGTGTGATGAACCAGACCGTAGCCGAGTATCGCTCGCTCAATCGCATATAACCCCGCGACCATCGTGGACAGCAGGGGAGGCTTGGACGAATAAAAGTGCCACGGTTCCGATTCGGACGTTCGATACCTGACTTTATCAATCGTAGACCAGGCTCCTACCGCATCGATTTCATCAATCTGAAACGTACGACGTTCGACCAGCGACCAGACAGTGGCCCAGCGAGACCGATCGTTCGCGCTTTGCAGAGGTGCTGCCTGAAGCACGGCGGCGGCGATCACCGCCGTTGCGGCCAAAATCAGGATGTTTTCGATCAGGCCGCCTTGAGCAAACCTGGACTGATCATCAGGGACTGGTTCCTTCATTGTGTTTTCAATCCCTTCGAGTTCAAATCGCTAACCAGACCAGAAATTGTAGCCGCACTTTACACCCCACGTCACTCTTTTCGCCTGTGTCACCTGTTCAGACGGAACGAATACCGAGGATTTTTCCGCATCCGGCCAATTCGGAGTATGCCGTTGAATGATGTGGCCGGATGTTTGATAATCTACAACCCTGAAATTTCCTGAACCAGAAACCGGGCTGAGAAGCCTGCAGACTGGCACCTGCCCTGAACACTCCCGGAAATGGCCCAGCCGGCCGTAAAACGAATGAACGCTGCGAAACCAACCGCTCCTGCTCGCCCTTTGCAGGACGTCAACATCATCGGGACGTCTCCTCTGATTTCTCCGGCAGAACTCAAGCAGGAGTTTCCGGTGTCGTCAGCCATCGCCGATCACGTGGCTGACTCACGAGGTGTGGTAGAAAATATCCTCCGCGGAAACGACAAGCGAGTCATCGCGATCGTGGGCCCATGTTCAATCCACAATACCGACATGGCTCTTGAGTACGCACGCCAACTAAAGGCTGTGGCTGATGAAGTGAGCGATCGACTGTTTGTGGTCATGCGAGTTTACTTCGAGAAACCTCGCACGACCGTCGGCTGGAAAGGTTTGATCAACGACCCTCATCTGAACGACACATTCGACATCGCCACGGGACTGCGAAAAGCTCGCCAGATTCTGCTTGACATCAATACGGTCGGTTTGCCAGCGGCCACAGAAATGCTGGAACCGATTACTCCTCAATACATCGCGGACCTGATTACCCTGGCCTCGATCGGTGCTCGCACGACTGAATCACCGACTCATCGCCAGATGGCCAGTGGACTTTCGATGCCGGTCGGATTCAAGAACAGCACGGAAGGCAGTCTTGAAGTGGCGATCAACGCCATGAAGGCCGCACGAGCTCAGCACAATTTCCTGGGCATCGATCATGACGGCAAGACCTGCGTCATGAGCACTCGTGGAAATGAGCTGGGGCACTTGATTCTGCGGGGCGGCCGCAACGGTCCCAACTATCAGGCCGAACACGTCAGCGAAGCCAGCAAGATGTTGCGCGATGCCAAGTTGCCTCCCAGACTGGTCGTTGACTGCAGCCATGCGAATTCCAGCAAGGATTATCGCCGCCAGCCGGAAGTGTGGATGGATGTTATTCGGCAGCGAGCGGCCGGGAACGAAGAGATCGTCGGGCTCATGCTGGAAAGCAATCTCGTCGAAGGCGCTCAGGCATTGACAGAAGATCTCTCAAAGCTGAAGTACGGCGTGAGCATCACGGACGGCTGCATCAGCATCGAAGAAACCGCCAACCTGCTGCGGGAAGCTCGGCAGACGCTGGCATAGCCAACGACTTCCTGAGCGGTGTAGCAGGGCCTTGATTTAGTCGCGGATCGGGCCGTTTTCGTTTAACGGCAAGCCGCAGGCGTAGGCGAAATTGGCCAACGTCCCCTGCGGCTGATCGTTGAACAATTAGATCACACTCCCACTCGCGGCGTGCGGCTGATGGCGTCGAGCGAACTACGCTTCATCACGTGCTGCTGTACCGAGCCTGCTCAGCGGCGGCCACGGCGAGAACATCGCAGCGTTCATTTTCCGGATGACCTGCATGGCCCGGAACAAGTTTGAACGTGACCTGATGCTTCGTCAGCAGAGCATCCAGCGCAATCCACTGACTTTCGTTCTTGATGGGAACAAGCTTGCTGCCGTCTTTTCGTTTCCAGCCGTTACGTTTCCAGCCAGGTAACCACTCTTTAGAACCTTTGGCAACGTAGGTGCTGTCGGTCACGACTTCCACACGCGATTTGCGCGTCAACAATTTCAGGCCTTCAATGACGGCCTGAAGTTCCATTTGATTATTGGTGGTCATCGGATGACCACCGCTGAATTCTTTTTCTGTCGACGAAGCGGGATGTCGCAGAATCACGCCCCAGCCACCGGGCCCCGGATTACCTCGACAGGCGCCATCGGTGAAAACCTGGACGAACGGGAGCGATGAGGCGGTGCTGGTCATGTCAAATTCACGTCAGGCCGACATGCCTCAAGGGCAGATGATAATCCACTCGCGAAATCAATCAGCGTTCGCGGTAAACAATGCGACCTCGTTTCAGGTCGTACGGAGAGACTTCCACAACCACACGGTCACCGGGCACAATCCTGATGAAGTGCTTACGCATTTTACCGGCAACGTGAGCCATAACCTGATGGCCGTTCTCCAGCTCGACGCGAAACTGAGTGTTCGCAAGAGCCTCGACAACGTTGCCTTCAACCTGAATCGCTTCTTCCTTCGCCATTCCGAATTCTTCTTTCGCCCTTTACGAAACTTGCTGCAGGGCCAAAGCCCTCGGTCCCAATGTCAAAGAGTGACATTTTAAGGATTCCCGGGCAATTGAAAGATCAGTTACCATTCGCCCGGAGTCAATTACCGTGCATGGTGACGAAACTTCGCCGGAAACTCAAGCACCAAAATGCTTTGCGGAAACGAGAAACCCCAGGTGCGAGAACCAGGACCAAGCGGAATGCACGAATCGCCCGCAGATTCACCCCAAAGCACCGAGCAGTACCGTGCCAATACTTGCGATTTAGGCAGGATAGGCATTCTTGCCGGTCGAAACCCTGCTGAACGCGGAAACGCAGTCGAACACGGCGACGCAGTCGAACAAGAATGTCCAACCGACATGCCAGAATCCAACAAGTTGTTGGGCCTCAACTTGAGATGGACACCCTAAATCTGGCGACAATTGTCCGTTTCGATCGCAATTTTGGCTCGGTGCATTCGCTGGATGCACCTTATTTCTGGATGTGAGCTGAACCAGACTTTCAGGAATGTGTCGATTGTCCGGCAGGCGACAGGAGCGAATTTCCCGGGAAGAGTTCTTCGGAGTTGTGTCGGCTTGAATCTTCCCGGATCAGATTGATATCCTTCCGCCGCACTTACGAACTTTCCTCCGGGAGCAGATGGGTTCCTCATCCATTTGTGCGTATCCCAGTTTGAACTGTTCGTATTTTGACTGTCTCGCGCAAGTGGCGAAATTGGCAGACGCGCACGCTTGAGGGGCGTGTGGGGCAACCCATGCAGGTTCAAGTCCTGTCTTGCGCATTCAAACTAAAAGAGGTTGTGATCTGAAAAGATTGCAACCTCTTTTTTTGTTCACTGGAATGACGCACGCAATTCCGCGACAACTCGCCTGCCACGTACCGCAACTGCAGTCGAACGAATGAAGGTTGTCGCATGCTGAATTCGCGAATTCCAGCCCTGGGGCCTGCTGATCCTCGGCCTTCTAAGCATGGGCAATGCAGTCGACTCCGAGACGCTTTGGTTTATGCACGAGGCTTGGCGCGAGCCCGAACAACCGTGATCGCCTTAGCCCTCAGCATCTGGATCACTCCTGCGTCACCCGATGCGGCCGCGGACGACTGGCTGCAGTGGCGAGGTCCTCTCGGGACGGGAATCTCCGCGGAGACCGGTGTTCCGCAGAAGTGGTCGCAGACCGAGAACATCCGCTGGAAAGTGAAACTGGACGGCGAAGGTAATTCCAGCCCGATCGTTGTCGACTCCAAAGTCTTCATCACTCACGCTCCAACCGGATCCGCTCAACGCGAACTGCGATGTTACGATCGTAGTGACGGAACGCTGCTCTGGACGAAGGGGGCGGAATACTCAGAGAAGGAGATTACTCATCAGACTAATCCGCTCTGTGCAAGCTCTCCGGTGAGTGATGGTGAGCGAATCGTCGCCTGGTTCGGATCGGCCGGTTTGTATTGCTTTGATCTGAATGGTGAGCAACGGTGGAAGGTCGAAACCGGCAAGGTCGATCATATCTGGGGTTACGGCTCCAGTCCCATCATCTACCAGAATTTGGTGCTGCTGAATTTCGGTCCCGGCGTGAATTCATACGTCGCGGCATTCAGCTTGAAGGATGGAGCCGAAGTCTGGCGCCGTACATTTCCGGAACAGGTATCGTCGAAACACGAAGAGTATCGAGGCTCCTGGAGCACTCCGGTGATAATGCCACAGGGGAATTCTGAAACCCTGCTGCTCTCCATGCCGGATCGTCTGTGGGCTGTGTCGCCGTTAACTGGTGAGGATCGTTGGTCCTGTGGCGGACTCAGCAAACTGCTATACACATCGCCGCTGATTGCCGGTGATGTCGTCGTGTCGATGGCTGGATACAACGGCCCGGCGATTGCCGTTCGTGCGGAAGGCACTGGAGATATCACCGATACCAAGCGTGTCTGGCTGCATGAGAAAGGAAATCCTCAACGAGTCGGCTCGGGGGTCGTGGTTGGAGAACACCTCTATATCCTCAACGAACCGGGAATCGCGTGGTGCATCCATATTCCGACTGGAGAAGTTACCTGGAAGGAAAGGCTCGATGGTGCCTCGTCCTGGAGTTCCATGACCGCGGTCGACGGGCATCTTCAGGTCACCACCATGAAGGGTTCGACGATTTTATTGCAGGCAGATCCTACAGCGTGTCAGGTGATTGGAATCAATGAACTTGGAGAGATGACTCGCGCAACGCCCGCTTACTCCAACGGTCAGATTTTCATTCGCACTTATCAGCATCTGTACTGCATTGAAGAATCACAGTAATTGTTCGCCTGAAGGATCCGTCTGATGAAGATTGCCTCTATTGAAGCTATACCGGTTCGTATTCCACTCACCGCAGAACGTCGGATGATCTCTGCGCTGGGGCGTCATGAAGTTTCACAGTTTGTCGTCGTACGACTGACGACGGACACTGGCATCGTGGCAGCCGGAGAAGCCACCGCGACTCCTCGCTGGAGCGGCGAAACAGTATGGGGCGTTCAGGCGATCATTCAGAATCTTTTTGCTCCGCTGCTGCAGGGTTTCGACCTGGACGACCTTCCTGCCATTGACACTCGCATGGATCTGGCGGCAATCGATAATTGGTTTGCCAAGTCCGCTATCGAGATGGCTTGCTGGGATGCTCTCGGCAAAGCGGCTCAGCGCCCGGTGTATGAATTGCTGGGTGGTGCTGTCAGGCCGTTGACGATTCGCAATCGATTCTCCATGGGAGCGTATGCTCCGGAAGTTGCTGCTGAACGAGCCAAACAGCGAATTGCGGCTGGATTTACCACGATCAAAGTGAAGGTTGGAACTGGACCGGAACTGGATGTCCAGCGAGTGCACGCGGTGCGAGAAGCCATTGGTCCGGATAACCATCTTACAATTGATGCTAACGGCGGATGGAACGATGAACAGGCTCGATATTGCCTGAAGAAAATTGCGGACTGCAATGTAGAGCTGGTCGAGCAACCGCTTCCTCGTGGTGATTATTCTCAGCTCAGAAAACTGCGACAGGACACAGGCATCAAAGTGCTGGCTGACGAAAGCTGCTTCGATGAGGTCCA
>CANHVD010000371.1 GCA_947463775.1 Planctomycetaceae bacterium
GGCAGCCCCTCCACCATAAACGCGGCTGTTTCTGTCACGGGCGGCATCCCGCGAGTTGTCCCGATCCGATGAAACTGAGCAGTTTCGGTATTGCCCTTCGTGAACACAAACAACTCACCTTCCGGCAGAACATTGATTGAACGACTTGCCGCGCAGGTCCAGCCGGTTGTTTCTCGATGCAGCCAGCCCACCCAACGATAGCGTCCGCCGATCGACAACTTACTGGCGGCATCTCGGGCCTTGATCACGTCCTCGGTGATTTCCCGGGGATCAGGAAACTTCAAGAGTAGTTCCGCAGCATCACGACGACGCATATTGGTCGCCGAATCTTTGGGATCAAACGGATTGATGGCCCCCAATTGCAGATCACTCATGCGTTTGAGTGTAACTGCGTGCTGCTCCTGAATTGCCGGGCTTCCAGCAGCCAGTGTTCGAAGAAGACCGTCCAGAAAAACGTAGCGAAAGATGGGATCCTGCCGCTGCTCTGTTGCGACTCGTTCCAGCAACTGAAGCAGCACACGATCCCACGTCTGATCGTTGATGGTCAGCAACGCATCCTTCATTTCCTGCAGCAGGATCCACTCGGGACTTTTCCACTCATCGCCAGGTTTGTTCAACTGGACATCGACGAGTGCCAGGTCGAAGCCCAGGGACGGATTCACGGGCTCACGCAGGCCAATAGCAACAGTCCAATCCGGCAGCGCCTTGAGAGTGACTCGTTTCCCCTGCCCGATCACGGTCGGCGTCTCACTGGTGTAGTATCTGGTACCATCTTTCAAGCGGACGACGAAGATCCCCTCCATCTTGGATCGGTCCATCATGTCCTGGATGTTTGCGAGAATCGGCTCACCAGCGTCATCGATTCGAGCCCCCACAAACTCCAGATAATTGCGAATCTTCAGCAGTTCGTCTTTCTTCGGGAACGCTGGATTCGATGCCAGAAAAGCATCCGCTTCCGTGACATACTTCCGGGCTTCCAGCGGAGAGAGAGTCGTGCAATCCATCGCATGAGTTGAAACGAATTGATTCTGCACATCGACCTGAAGCCACAGATCGGCATCAGATTGCAGCAAACCTTCAAATCGAATTGCCACTGGATCTCTTGGAAGCGCTTTAGCAAAGGCATCCAGGGCTGCTCGAAAATTGGGGACGGAGCCCACCGCGTCACTAATTAACGCAAACATCTGCTCGCGACGAGTTTGCTCGGACATACCCTGAATCCGCAGGTCGCAGCGAGCGGACAATTCTTTCGGCCCGGCAGCCCCCGAAAGCAGTTCCGGGCTGACATCTTTTCTGGCGGCCAGAGCTTCAAAGCGATTCTTGAAGGCCACAAGGCTGGCGATGTCCATCACGCCGTTGTCCTCGTAGGTCTTGAGTTCTTCCGCAGCCAGCTTCAGCAACGTTGTAAAATCCGTGTCGATCTGAGCCTGTATTTCAAGCGTTTTCTTTTCGACGACAGCACGCAACGTTTCCACTTCGTTCAACTCGTCCGCTCCCACGGCGTTCAGAGCATCCAGATCACTGGAAAACTGTTTTGTTTCGGTCAGCGTTTTCGCGAGCGGAGCTTGTTCCTGAATTCGCCGAACGTCATTTTGAAATGTGACAATTCGATCATCTTCATCGCGTCGGGCCTGTTCGACATTCACCAGCAGCACCTGAATCTGAGGCACGACCAACATGTCGAGCTGCTCCGTCTGAAGTGACTCAACGTAGGACTCCGCCGATTCAACATCACCTTGTTCCAGCAGGGACGTAATTGCTGCCACGTGTTCGGAGACCCGGCTATTGAAGCTTCTGTTCTGCATGACGAAGAATGCCAGAGCAGCCACGCTGATCACTGAAAAGACCGTCATCACAAGTCGACGCACGTTCCGACGATGAGCCTCAGTATCCAGTTCGTCGTAACGAGTTCGCAGACGTTTCAGCAGTGGCTCAGGAACTCCGTCGCCATACATTTCGATGGAATGCTCGAGCAGCTCCAGAGCCTCACGTGGCTGACGCTGATCAAGAGCCTCACGCAGTGACGCAATCTGCTGTTCGTAATGAGCCTGAGCCTGCTCCTCTTTGTCGATGGCCAACAACCAGTCAAAGGCGGCTCTGGTGTCGATCATCAGTGGGTCTTGTTCGGTCAACAAGGCCTTCTCCTGACAAGCATCCCATTGCTCACGAATTCGCCGGCCCGCCGCCACATCCTGAGCCGACCACACGTTCTGCAAGTCCGCCGCCAAAGACTGCATCCGCAGTTGCGCGAGTCGAGATTCTTCCTGTTTGAGCACTCGTGAGGCGTTGCGAAGCAGCGCAGTTTCCGGAGCCCTGAACCAATCCTTGCTGTTGAGTTCTGAATGCAGCAGAGTCAGCCGGCGGAGATCGCGAGTCTCTGTAGCGTCGGCCAGCTCTTTCCGAATCCCTTTGACTCGCTCCAGTTCAAAGAGTTCCACTTGCTTCGCGGATGCTTCTTTGGCATTCGCCTCTTCCATTTTGTGGATTCGCCGCATCACTCCCAGACGAACTCGCAGCGGGCTGTTGGCCAGCGCGTGTCGTCGATTCAGACGATAGAGCGGCTCCAGCCTGCGAGCCGGCGCGTAGCAACTATTAAGTTGTCGAGTGGCATACTGATCGATGGCAGGCGGAGTCGGGAATCCGAACTGAGTCAGATAGTCGACCCAAACGGGCTGCTCTGGAAAGTCCAGAATCGAAACAGTCTCCAGCAGGCCCGCTTCGTCCGCTCGCATAATGGCTTCGGACTTCAGTCCTCGTTCAACCAGCTCCAGGCAAGTCTTCAGCAGCCCATTGACCTGCTGAATCGTCGTCGTGTAACGCTGAGCGAGGCGTTTGAGTTCCGATTCCGGGGGATCACCACGCAGCTCCAGCATGTCGCGGATGTCAGCAATGATTTCCTGAACTTCGTCTTTGCGAATTGAAGCCATCAGCGATTCTCCTCGACTGCAGCAGGCTCAGTGGCTGTTGCAGGCTCAGTGGCTGCCGCAGGCCGGGTGATGGCAGCAGGCTCGGTGACCGTTGTTGCAATCACAATGTCTCCTCCGTCCCCGGCAAATGGACGGTACAAGCGATATTGAATCTGGCCTTGATTTCCGATGTCTTCACAGAGCGAGTTCGCTTTCTCTATTGTCATAGCTGCCGCAGTCAGCTCTTCCTGTGCGGTCTGCAGTTCCGTTTCTTCGTCCTCCTTGTCCGTGATCTGAGCGTCCACTTGCTGGAGAGCGGCTCGCTGAGCGTTGCCTGCTCCATTGGCAATCTGTTGCACGAGGCCCGCCCGCCTATCGTTCAGACCTGTCAGAATTTGCTGAACGCTGTCGAGCTCCTTTTCGACCTTCGACGCCGACGATTTCAAACTGTCCGATGTTTTCTTCAGTTGATCTTCAGTCAACTTTTCTTCTTCGTAGTTTACTTCTGTCCTTTTTCTTCGTGTTGATACAACAGGAGCGTTGAAGAGATATTCACCGCGCAGAGCGTAACGCCCGTCTTTCTTATCCAGCGAAAGCTTCACGGTTATCAAATCTTTGTTCGATTCATCGTCCGGGAATGTAACCGTGATGGTTTCATTAAACGTGAGTTTTTCGCCGCTGACGTCGTGCTCCGGCCAGTTCTCAAGCGTCAAATCCAGCTCCAGAATTTCGAACGGTGGCAGCCGGATGCCCGAAGGAACAAATTCATCCATCAGCTGTTCAGACTTCGCAAATCGCACTTTCGCCGCGCCGGATCGAGCAACAGACCAGAGATCACAGATTTCAGAATCCGGGCCGACGGAGATCTTCAGACGGCAGAACGGCAGTTTGCCTTTATCCATATTTCTGAACCAGCGAAAACTAAGTTGTTGCTCCTTCAGAATAAACTCACCAATCTCCTGGTTACGGGCGAGCCCGCTCGTGGATTGCTGCGAGACCTTCCAGAGAAACGATTTTGCATCCACTGGGAACGGTTTCAGAGTCAAAGTCATCTGTTCGGGAACAGTGAACTCACCGCCGATCAGTTCCAGCGTGACTGTTGCCGGATCCTGCGCAAAGATTTTGCAGAGTTCGATTTCGTCGGACACACCTTCACCGGCAAGCGGAAGTTTTCGGCTCTTCTGACGGACATCATCAAGAGCTCGCACATTCGTGACCGGAGGTGACGTTGCAGCAGCAGTCCCGGCATCGGCATCGGCCACCGGTGCCTCGGAACTGCCCTCCGTCATTTCGGCCCCATTAGTCTCATTACTCCCATCAGTCCCATTCGCAGCATTCGCAGCATTGGAAGTCGCAGCGGCAAGGCCCTGCTCAGTGGAGTCCGGACGACTTCGTTGTGCATCGGAGGCATCAATTGAAGTCTCGTTGGACGCGGTCGGTAAATTTCTCTGCGATGATGAAAGCGAAATCGCTGCAGTGACCGCCATCACAAGCCCCGCGCAGAAAAGCTGCACCAGAATTCCCACGCTCACGGGCGTGAAGAACTGCATGCCTTCAGACGGAAAGCTTTCGAGTTGTGAGTTTGGATTGGTCATTGACAAATGATTAGTCCTGTTAAAGGACATGCATGAGAATTTGAACGATAAACTGACAGTTTTGAGTTTGGCTGATCAGCGGTCAACGCAACACAGTTAAAAGCAGCCGGCAAGCTCCGAGTGCCGTACGCCAAATGCCAGCCCAATAAATTCCTTAGGTTGCGGCACACGGAATGTGCCAACTACTTGGATTCCTTTTGAGTCGCATCAGGGCCATCCGTCACCAACAGTTCGATTCCTCCTGGTTCCGCGTCCGGGACCTTCAATCTTAAGGAATATTTGAGTTGACCGCGTTCTGAAACATCAGCCATCAGTTTTTGCAGATCGGCAGAATGTGTTTTGACTTCTTTGAGCAGATTACTGTTCTCGTTGACAGCGGTCCGAAACGTATTGACAGCGGCCTCGACGATTTTCTGTTTCTTGTCGTCGCGGTCGGATCTTCCAGACTCAACTGCGATCTCTTGCTCCTTCAATTCTTCACGCATCTTATTGACTCTGTTTCCATACGCTTCAATCTCTTCGTCGACCCTCGCAGAGAGTCCTGGTTTCCAGTTGAAAGTCTCCAAAGTGACTGCGCCGCTCAGCTTATTGACGACCGGAATCTCCACGACCGCTTCGATCCTGAGCTGAGCGTCCTGTTCTGTTTCGTCAAAATACACAATCATGGTGACCTTGCGAGCGTACCTGCCTGTCGTCGGCGGCTGCACAATAAACTTCAATGACTCACCGACTCTCAGAACATCCGTCGCGGGACGCGTCACAACCTCGGGAAGATTGGCATAAGTACAGTGCAGTTCAAGAGCCTTCATTTCGGTGATCGAAGAGCGGCTGACCAGACGCTCTGAACGCTCTGCTTTGGTAATGTCAAAGTGGAGCGGGCTGCGATGTTCAACTTCCCTCAGAACACATTTTTCTGTCTCTGGTTTCTGATCCGGGTCGCCAGCTTCAATTTCCAACAGGCAGTTAATCATCTCATGGCTTTTGTTTGACCTGTCCCAGCTAAATGACAATTCGAACTTCTGGTTCAGATGAAACGTTCCGACGATATCCTTCTTTCCGTCGAGTCCGCCACCGGCCGTGGGCTGTCTAATCACCTCCCACTTGCGAGATGGCTGGTTGGCTGACGGTAGAGGAACGATGGCATAGTCGTATCCGGATTTCAGCACCGACTGACCTCCGATGATCCGTTTGAGTGAAACATGGTCGAGCGAATTCACATGAATCTTTGCCAGTCGAATTGGGCCATTGCTACTGGCCTGAAGTCCGGACGACGGCAATCGCAGTTCCAGTTTTCTCCCCTTGTCTCGTATTTCCTGTAACGGCGACAACCGAGGGCTTTTCGGCGAAGAAATTTCGGCAGATGGAGAAATTGGTGCTGATTGTTTTTCAAGATCGGTCGTTACCATCTCTGCGGGCGTTTGCTCCTTCGGAGCGACCTGAACAACGTCGTTCTCTGCCCGCCGTCGCAGCTCTTCCGCCGCACGTTCTTCTTCAACTTCGCGCCGTCGAGCTTCTCGCTGTTCTTTGTCCAGACGACGTCGCTCTGCCTTTTCTTTGGCAGACGAAATCACTTGAGCAGCTTTATCAACCGACTTCGGCTGCTGCATGGCTGTGAAGATGGCCATCGCCA
>CANHVD010000372.1 GCA_947463775.1 Planctomycetaceae bacterium
CGTGATCCCAAGGACAACGAAGACAAAGCCAAGAAGCATCAGAGCTTCCTGTACGTCGCCGAGCACCAGATAGATCGTGCCGCACGCCAGCAGCATGAGAAACATGGGCTCGCGTGCGACATCCCAGGCCGTGGCCAGTAGACTCCGACTTTGCGTTGAGGGCAGTTCATTGTACCCGTGCTGCTGCAGACGCTGCATTACTTCGGCTGCTGAGAGGCCGGTCGGCGTATCGCTATTGAAACCATTTTCGACCATTCCGTGCTACTCTCTTTCAGTGATCGTATTCACGCGTTGTGCCTGCGGATCGACACAAAAAAAGCCGATGTGGCTGCACTCTGAAGAGAGTCCAACCACATCGGCTTATGCGATGACAAGCATCCCGGAACTACCGAGATGCCCTTCGTTCATCATCCAATGCTCTCTGAATTGTAGAAGGCGAAGGGGCCGAACACCATTCAAATGACGCGTTGAATTTCAGCACCTTGATCTACTCTCGCTTGGCATCGCTGCCCAGTGTGTTGCCTCAGCGATTGCAAAGTGCGACAAGCCCTATTTGATTCGGTATTGGTTCACATCGGCCAGAGAGCGTGTCGCCGCCGCTTCATTTCAGCAGACTGGTTGTGAGGTGTTACATTGATTCCCATGATTTCCTGGCTCTTCCCCGTTTGCGGAAACAGCACAGTTATCAGGGTGAAAGCAACCACACCCAGAACCTGCGTCAAACCGACAGAGGAGAGGGCGTTTTTTAAAGAGAAATTCATAGAGTTTGGGACCGCTTACTGCAGTTTCATTGTGAGGCTTGGCGGCTGATGTAGTACATGAGGATAGACATTGCCTCGTTGCCTTGCCGGGAAAGTTCGTCCTGCTTCAGTGTCGCGACAAGATCGGGTTTTGGCGAAGCCCGCTCTGTGAAGAAAGAGGCTCCGGATCAAGCCGCAGAGTTTATCGCATTCGGGCGTCTGGGCGTATCGGGCGGAAAAATGATACCTTGCGCGTCAAGATATCCTGCGTTTGTGCGAATTGCCGCTGCATTCAGCTTCGATAACGAATTAAATGCGTCGTGCGTATCCATGACAATGAATCGCTGGAACTGAGGATATCGTTGACAAATGGCAAAGTTTCGACGCAAACGATGGCTTCGTTTTCTCGGCATTATTGTTGTCATCACGTTCGCAGCACGCTACGTTCTTTGGGCGGCTGAGGCAACCACGACTATACCTTTCCCGCCGACGCCGGGCACATTTAGTCTGGCCATAGAATCGGGTGGTTTCGACCGAGTCGCCAATATCCACATTCCCACGGGATACAAGGTCGATACAAAACCACCGCTGGTACTGGTGCTTCACGGGGCTGGTGGAAGCGGTAGCTACGTTCTCGAAAAAGACGGTTGGGCTGCTAAAGCCGATCAGGCGGGCTTTGTTGTCGTCGCACCAGACGGACTTCCGGCATTCCCTCGACTTAAGCCGGCAGCCGGCGCGAATCCCGCACTTTGGAATTCCGGACAGTTGAATCCCAGATCGCCACGAGCCGCAGTGGACGACGTTGCTTATTTCAGCGAACTGCTCGACCGGTTGAATGAAGCGGTCCCTTATGACAAGCAGCGGGTATTCGTCGTCGGACATTCCAACGGTGGAATGATGGCGTTTCGATTAGCAAGCGAGCTTTCAGAGAGGTTCACTGCAGTCGGTGCTGTCGCTGGTTTATTGACTTTGGAAAACCCGCAGCCAAAAAAACTGTTGCCAACACTCTGTATGCTTGGCTCCAAAGATCCGTTGATGCCAATTGATGGGGGTGAGGTCAAGCTGCCTTGGGGAACACGCCAATACAAGCCGGTCTCTGAATCTCTTCGCAGATGGGCGAAGACCATCGGTTGCGAAGAGGAGCCAACGATCATTTCTGATGAGGATCAGGTACGCAAAGTCGAATACCCTTCCAGATCGAATGGCCCAACCCTCACGGTGCTCTATTTGGAGGGTCACGGCCATCACTGGCCAGGATTCAAGTCGTCGCTGCCCGATCAATATGTCGGGCCTTATTCCACCGCGGTGAATGCAACGGATGCGATGTGGGATTTCTTCCGGAAGCACTCTCAAGCCGGCTTGCCACAGAATCCAGAGCCAATGTCCGATGGCGTTGATCGACCCAGCTTGAGTTGGACAACACCGGCAATCAACACTGAACGGGTTCAGTACCAGACCTTCGATAGCACCGCAGCCCAGTCGAAGGTGAGCTACCACGTCTATACACCTGAAGTTTACGAGAAGGACAAAGATCGAAATTTCCCGGTGTTGTACTGGCTTCACGGAACGGGTGGAGGACTGGCGGGCATCAAACCACTCAGCGAATTCTTTGACGACGCGATTCGCGCCGAAAAGATTCCAGCGATGCTGGTGGTTTTTCCAAACGGACTGGCCAGCAGTATGTGGTGCGACTCGAAAGATAGAACGGTGCCGATGGAAACCGTACTCATCAAGGAACTGATCCCTCACGTTGATAAGACATTCCGCACCGTTGCAAATCGTGATGGACGCCTCCTCGAAGGATTCAGTATGGGCGGTTACGGAGCAGCTCGGTTGGGTTTCATTCACTCTGATATGTTCAGCACGGTTTCGATCCTTGCCGGGGGACCAATGGACCTTGAATTCCAGGGCCCACGGACCAAGAGCAACCCCGGCGAGCGGGAGCGGATTCTGCGTGACACGTTTGGTGACGATCTCGATGACTTCAAAGCGCAAAGTCCACTTACGATTGCTGAGAAAAATGCGGCCGCTGTTAGCGGCAAATCAACGATTCGTGTGGTCGTCGGTGATCGTGACTTCACGGCGGCTCTCAACCGAGCCTACTCCGAGCATCTTAAGAAGCTGAAGGTCGATCATGAATTTGTCGTCGTGCCCGGCGTGGCTCATGAAACGATGCGGCTGCTCAAAGGCTTAGGCGAGGCCAATTGGGATTTCTACTGTGGGGCTTTCGGAAAGAAATGACGAGTCCCTGCGGGGATGATCGCTTGATTGACCGGCTCCCGGTTCATCGCTTGTCAGCTTGACTCTGATTTCTGTAGGCCAGCAATTGTCCCCTGGCACCGGGACCTGGCGGCGACTTCCTCGCCCTGAATCCTGCAGCGGCATAGCGTTCAATGTTTGCCAGCGATTCGTCAGTCCTGCACTCGGTTGATTTCACGGCAACATTTAGCGGCAGCTTTTTCACACGGATCAACGCTTCCACGGACGAGTCCGCATTGAAGACGCCCTGTTGAAAATCGGGGTTGCGGGTCAGTAGTGCCAATCGCAGCGATTCCACAACTGCGGGCAGATCAGCGTCATCATCAGACATCACCGCTGCCAACGCAGCAAGTCCCCGAACATTGATGTAGTGATGCGGCGGGCGAGAATAGTCGGGATCGGTCCATCGACCAGGATTCGGCCCTTTCAACGAATTGGCCCTCGAAAGCCTGGAGCGTGACGACATTCGACACAATTCCTTGCCGCGCTGGCGGTCACGACCGATGGGAGACACCGGTGTGTGCTTCACTACTCCGGTCCGGCACGCCGGAGTCGTCAAAGCTGTTTTCAGTTGAACGATTGGAGCCCGGTTCGGGGCAGAAAGCCTTTACCCCGCAGCCTTGATGATCTCATCGGACATTCGTACCCGAATTTGAAATCAGCGGGCGAACCACTTTGCTACGAACACCCTGGATCAATGATCCTCTCGTACGCGAGATGTCCTCCGTTGACTTGCGTTTGTGGGCTAAATCCGGACACTTTCGAGAATTGTGAGGCGGTCCAGGTGCTGGTCGCCCCAGGTTCAAATTAACCGTGATCAAGAATGAGGCCATGAGCAAGAATCGAAAAGCAGAAGTTGATGCCGCCGTGAAGGACATTGACTTCAAGAAGAACGAATATCAGATTGAACTTAACACCAATCATGGCAAAATCGTGCTGAATCTGCTGCCGGATATCGCACCCGGGCATTGCTTGAATCTCATCGGTCTCACGAAGATCGGCTACTACAACGGAGTAATGTTCCATCGAGTCATCAGTGGCTTCATGATTCAGGGCGGATGTCCTCTAGGGACAGGTACCGGTGGCCCGGGCTACACGATTAAGGCTGAGTTCAACGCGACTCCGCACGTTGACGGTGTCCTCTCCATGGCCCGCACAAGCGATCCAAACTCCGGTGGGTCACAGTTCTTCATCTGCCTTGGAACTCAGTCGTTCCTCGACCGTCAGTACACCGCATTTGGGCGAACGGCCGATGCTGATAGCCTGGCTGTTGTGCACAAGATTGGTGCCACGAAAACAGACCGAAGCGATAAGCCGCTGGAAGCAGCAACCATTCAGTCCGCCAGCGTTCTGGTCAAGCCAAAGGCCTGATTCGTACAATGGTCCAGAGCCATCACGGTGTCTAAGGCCGTGATGGTTCTGGAATTTGATTTTGAACTCGCGAGGGCTCAGGCGAGGTGGAAAAAGAATCGGCAGATCGAATGATGCGACGCTATTGGCTTTTTAAATCAGAACCCGATGTGTTTTCGATCCAGGATCTGGCCGCAAGCAAAGGCAAACGCACATCCTGGGAGGGAGTGCGAAATTATCAGGCTCGCAATATGCTGCGGGACGACATCAAGAAGGGCGACGGAGTTCTGTTCTACCACAGCAATGCGGACCCTATGTGCATTGCCGGTACAGCCGAAGTTGTGAAAGACGGTTATCCAGACTCATTTGCATGGCAGCCCGACCACAAATATTTTGACGAAGCATCAACCGAGAGCAAACCAGTCTGGTTCATGGTTGATATCAAGCTGGCAAAGGTCTTTTCCGAACCGGTCACGCGGGCAGCCCTGGGCAAAGATCCTGTGTGTAGTCAGATGATGGTCATGAAAAAGGGCAGCCGCCTCTCTATTCAACCAGTCACGGAAGCGGAATGGCTGGCAGTTCACCGGCTCGCCGACGTCGTGACCTGATCGACAGCGGTGGTTTTTGCAGATTTCCACGGGAATCCCTTCAAAACTACTCGACCAGCCACATGTAAAACGGTCACGATGCTCCGGTCCCTGTTGGGTGACTGGACAAGAGAGGTCCCAAGGTTGTCGAAAAGGCCTGCCTCCGCATCCATTCTGCTGCAGGGATCGTAGCTTAATCCAGTGTCAGACGGGCCATATTTCCTGAATCGCTATCTGCCCATGAGCGGAACAGACATTACTTCCAGTTACGCTCCGCTTCGAATCGCCGCGTTTACGTTTTCTTATCTCCCGATGATGACTGGGATTTCATCGCTGGTGCATGAACGCATCGCCTGCCTGCTTAAGCGAGGCCACACCGTGCGGTTGTTTCATCCACAGGTGCCGGACGGTGATGAAAGTCATGCCTCAGGATCAACGGGGCTCGATGAACTTGCCGGATTGGGTAACTTCAGTGCGGTCTCGTTTCCAACAGTTCGCAATCCCCTGCGCCGTTCTTTTCCGGAAGCTGCGTCCCATAAAGTCTGGGACGATTGCAAACTGCTGGAAGACTTTTCGCCAGACGTCATCACTGTCGACGAAGCCGCCGGGCTCTACGGAGCTGCTTCCGGATGGCTGAAAGGGTACGGCAAGCCCGTTGGAATCCGCTATGCTCAGAAGCATCAGGTTCCATGTGTCAATCTTTTGCAAACTGACTGGCAGGGTTATTGCGAACACTATATCGGAGCAACGGCGTTTCGCATTGCCGTGCCCGCTGTTCGCAGAATCATGAAGCCTATCGTTACGGGTTACGATTCAAATCTGACTCCGTCCCGCTTTCTGTCTGATCGAAATCGTGCGATCTACGGTGAGCGTGTCGAATACCTGGGCTTTCATGGCGTGGATTGCGATCGCTTCTGCCCTGAGAATACTCGTTTCAATCCGATTCCGGATGACAGTTCCCCAATCATTCTCAGTGCGGGCCGCATTGCAAGAGAGAAGAGTGTTTGGCAACTACTGAAGGCTTTTCGACAGGTGCAGTTGAAAGTGCCCAATGCCAAGTTAGTTGTTCTTGGACGTGGGCCTCTGCTGAAATCGTTTCGACACAAAGCGGCAGCCTTTGGTGGCCAGGTACTTGTTCCCGGAGCAGTCTTTGGAGATCAGCTGAAGGGGTGGTACGCGC
>CANHVD010000373.1 GCA_947463775.1 Planctomycetaceae bacterium
TCTTGGTTTCACCAGTCTTGGTTTCACCAGTCTTGGTTTCACCAGTCTTGGTTTCACCAGTCTTGGTTTCACCAGTCTTGGTTTCACCAGTCTTGGGTTCACCAGTCTTGGGTTCACCCTGTTCCTGCTTCGGCTCTTTCATTGACGAATTCTCGTCGGCTGCCTGAGGCGGTGTAGACTTTTCAGGCGTCTTTGAATTCTCGCCAGGCTCGTCGTTATTCGACTTCGAGCTTGGCTCAGTTTCACCATCGTCAGATTTCATCTCGGAATCCGAGGGATCTGTCGACTCAGAAGTGTCTGCAGATTTCGGCTGCGATTTCTCTGACGCAGCTTTAGGCTTGGATCCGGCAGCATCTGGCTTCGTTTCTGAATCAGACGGTTCGGACTGCGGTTCATTATTCTCTAATGGCTTGTCTTCTGGATCCTTTTCAGATCCTGGTTCGATCGTTTTGCCAGGACGTGTTTCTGCGGAGTCGTCACCGGACTCACCGGGATTCTCCTGTCGTTGGCGATTCATTTTTTCGATCAAACGCTGCAAAGCCACATCGTCATCCGCTCGTTGACGACTCGGCTGAGCTGGCGAGGTTGTCTTCCCGGGCTGAGACTGACCGCTCGAATTCTGCTTCGTTACGTTTTTATCACCAGTATTCTCCGCAGCTCCACTTTTCTGCTCCGCTGGATTCCCGAAGCCCTGTGGATTCGCGTTTGGCTGCTCATTCTTTGGTGCAGCGGGATCGGCTTCAGGCTCTGGCGGTACCTCTTCAGGTGCCGCACCTTCAGTCGGCGGCGAATCGGCCAACTGCATTTCTTCCGGATCAGTTCCTGAATTGGTCGGAGGAACATCCGGCGTTTGGCGATCCTTCAACTGTTGCTGGAGCTCCCGATCCTGGGCCAATTGCTTCTGAACTTCTTCGTCAGCGATCGGGGCGGTGATCTGCAGATTCAGCTCACCCGAGCGTCCTTGATTTCCCAACGGCGGCCGGTTATCGCGAGCCTGAACATGATACGTGACGACATCGCCGGGAGTCAGTTTCAGAGTCGACAGCCGAAACTCCCACGTGTCACTCCACTTTTTCGGGAGAGGAATCCCGGATGTGTCCAGCAGCACTTCTGATGGCTGAACCGGTTTGCCATTAATCGAATAATTCAGCGTCACTGAACGCAGAAGGAAGTCAGGATCTTCGGCCTCAACCAATAGCGGGACGATCGCGTTCGCCGCCACCTGAAGATCACGATTTGGATCCAATAGCTTGACGATGGGAGGCTGGTCGCGACGAATCTCCAGCGGATAAACAACGGGCTCCGGATCGGAGTTTCCGTCTTCATCGGTCACTGTGATCCTATAAAACTTCGGCACCGACTGATCCGCACGGACGTCCAGCTTCAGTTCTCCGGTCAGCGCGGTGTCTTTGATCACCATCGCGACTTCTTCACCGTGGGCGGTAAACCCGGCATCGTCAGATAACTGCAATATCGCAGACTTTACCGGCACGCTGCTTTGAGCATGGATCGTGACGACACTCCCTTCCCACGCATCAATCGCTCCCGACGTGTCGACTCGATCCGGTAATTGCATATACGGCGGATAGACATACCTGACTTCAGTCACCTGTGAGGTTGGCGGCTGATCGACTGAGATCAAGTATTCTTCAGACGATGCATCACCGGCGACGATGCGATACTTGATGTCCTGTCGTACTCCGCGGTCACCGTCGCCGATCATTAAAACCTGGAAGCGATTTGCATCTTCGGTGGCTCGCATCTGCAGAGGCTCATCGACGTACCGCTTGTCGGCTGTGGTATAGAGCACTCGCACATCTTCGGGGATAACTCCGGCGATGTCCGCGACGAATTCAACGCGAGTTCCCGCAGGGACTTTCTTGTTTCCCGGCAGCACGGTTTCGACAACAGTTCGAGTCGATACATTCGCAGCGGCCAGGGTCAGAGGTCGCAGCAGGCTGATTGCTTTCGGACTGAAGACCGCGTAAAGACAAGTCAACAGCGTGATCACCAACAGCGCAGTGCCGAGGCGAATCAGCATTCGTCGATCGATAGCTTCATCAACATGAACTTCAGCCAGCTTAACAGCCGCTCGCTTTTCCAGTGACTTCTGAATCGGAGTATCACTTTTGCGACCTCCTGACTGCAGATCGATCAATGCCAGCAGACTGCCTTCAAGCCCCTTTGATGATCGATCCAGCATTCGCGCGGCATACAGCGGATGAATGCGACGAAACCACGGCAGCGCGACGTATCGAATCAGGATGGCAGAACATGACAACACGACAACAATCAACATGCCGGCGCGCGTCCACGCGCCGAAACCGCCGTCGATGACCCAATGATCAAGAACCGTAAAAGCGAACACGTAACCAATCAGCAACAGTCCTGCGAGCACCGAAGCGGTCAGCAGGTCGGTCGCCTTGATGCGGCTGCGAGCCTGCTCAAGCTGATACTGGATGAATTCATCCGGCTCCGCATAACCCTGCTGAGACTTGTCGGAAACTGTTGCCACGTGAAAAATCCTGAACTGAGATTGCCGGCGTCGCAAGCTCGACCAGCGACACGATCGAACTGACGCACGAGCAGTTTTCAGATGTTCCGTCTTTGCTCAAGTTTATCGGCCACGATGCTTCAGGGGCAGTCAAAATAAGCGGAACGAACCGATTGCAGTGACTTTGCTTCTCGCCCACGGGCCACGTTGCCCATGTCGCAGTCTGCCGTTCGATTCGCGATTTCTGACGAGGTGCCACCAAAACCCTGCATTCCAGGGTCAGATCCCCCCGAAAGTCTATTTTGTCTACCAAACTCTTGACTGAATTCTTCACGCAGTTTCACGTCACGTTGCCAGAACGTTCTCTCCGATCGGCGTCCTATGAATTTCCTCGAAACCTTCGCCGAATTCGGCTTGAGCGAACTGCAAACACGGGCCGCGGCCAGAAAACTGTCGTGCGGGCTCGAGCAGTCCGTTCGATTGTCGCAGGGGATTCTGGAAACTCGCCGATGCCTGCTTTCTTTTTCACTCGCGGAGGCCGGCCACGAAACGCCCAGGGATGTTCTGCATATTTGCCGGGTGATGAATGCTCCAGAAATGTTCCTGCAGAGCATCGCACGTTTTATCAACGCCGCAGCCTTCGTTCACTTTGGGTTTGAGTACTCCGGAGAAACCCGCATCGGCAAATGTTACCTCGAGCTTCCTCCTCCAGACGCAACGCAACCTTTCCAATCCGGACGACTGCAGTTTCTTGGTTTCAAATGGTCGCTTCAAAATTCGTCGATCGCCGTCGTCTCGCGCTACAAGTCTTCAATCGTTCAAGACTGGTCTGAGATTAAGTCATTGCTGCTCGCAGCGACAGATCACAGAATGCGCGTCGCCGTCGACTCACTCCTGCAACAACTTCAACCGTCGCCACAGAAAGCCAGGGAGATCTATCCGTTGCTGGAGATCTCCGAAGAAGGTAGTGATCGTCGCTCGTGGGATCTCAACGTCTACGACGGTCAATGGAGTCTGGGACATATCCAGTCGACACTTCTGGTCTCAGCTGAAACGCTGCAGATTCCCCACGAAGATTTCTGTTCCTGGACCCTGCCGATCACATCCAGTGCTCTGGGGCACATCGCCACTGGTATCGGGCGAAACGGTGAGCCATTCCTGACCGTCTATTACGGCGCAAGGGAAGTTGAGCAACTGTAGTCGCCCCGATTATGCTGGTGATCCAGGCGACTCATGGCGGTCACTTTGGGAAACGAGTCCAGCGTTTCATAACGTAAAAAAAACGCAGCTTAACGAAGGCCCCGGCGGCATCCTTGACGAGTCTCCGGCCTCGCAAATTGAGTACTATCAGCCGATCGCCGTGCCACTTTAGCTGTTCGTCGCCTGCCCCAAAAAAAAGCCCGGACTCGAGGAGAGCCGGGCTTTAGAAGATTCACGTTTTGCCGATGATCAGAGACGAAGTGAACCGTTCAAATCCGTGAGATCTCTTCGAATTTCAGAAGCGATCTGTGACAAATTCAGACGTTCTTCCGTCGTACAACGGGAAAGGAACCCGTAAACCGCTTTCCATTCCTGATAAAGGCTATCGGTTTCTTTCTGCAGCTCCTGCAGGGTCGGCTCAGAATCCAGCATGCGGTGCAGTTTCTGAGTACGCTTCATGAAGGCAGCGGACGCGGCAGTCACTTCTGCACGATAAGTAGGACGAGCCTTATTCATCCATGCTCGAATATCAAACTCCATCTGGTCGGACAGATTCTCCAGTGATGCCGCGATTGGAATCAATTCTCGAGTATCTACCTGCGAAACCGTGCCACCCAAATTCAATTCAGCCCGCAGAGCAGCGATGCCATCCTCGATTTCACGCAACACAACGACAGCAGCCTGGCTCTTTAAAGCACTGAAGGTCCGCACGAAGACGGTGCCGTATTCTTCCACATAGCGATAGCTCTCGATCAGCTCCTGGTCGCTTTCGTTGCGGTCAAGGTTGTCCTTGAAGTTCTGGACGGTGCCATAAAAATTGTCGGCGATCTGCAATGTGCCGGTGGCATTCTTGAAGGTTAACAGCAGCTTCAATGGAGTGCGGTTGTAGAACTCATCCACATCGCGAATCAGGGCATCAGCCGTTTGCTTCAACTGTGCGCGGCTGGTGGTGTTTTCAATCCACAGCAGTTCATGAATCAGGTTATCGGCATCAATAATGCGGCGAACAGATCGTTCGATGTATGGATTGCTGACTGTCGCAACCTGATCCAGCATCACAGCCCAGGCACGCTCGAAGCGGTTGTATTCGCTGACGATTCGTTCGTAAGGATAGTTATCGATCACAAGCTCATCGATACGTGCAACCTGCTGCTGAAGCTTGCGAGTATCACTGACCATCAAGGAGACCTTGGTGGACGCATTCAGGTCACGGCGGAGTTCATCGCTCATGTTGTACAGCGAACTGTCAAGAATGCCGAGCTGCTGCTGGAGGGCTCGACGATCAAGAGACGGGTCAACCTGAAACAGTTTTCCAACCTGCTGATCAAGACGGTCAATTCGGTCGATGCTTTGCAATGTTGCGTTGCTCAATCCCGCTGACTGGGCCAGTCGATGTGACAGCAGTCGCCAGTCGGCATCAATCTGACGGAAGTCTGCGACAATGTTTTCCAGAGCGACACCGGCCGCAAGATCCTGACTGACCAGATTTGCGAGTCCTCGCAGTTTCTGAAGGTCAGACAACATCGGCCGCAGGCTTAGATTCCTTCGATAGTCGGCATCCAGAGAGCTGTATAGGCGACCGGCTTCGTCAGTGGTTTCCTTCAACAGGTTTGCGAGAGCACGCTTGTCGACTTTGGTATAGTCAACCGATCTGTTGACTGGAACGGTGGGACGCGATCGAAGATCCTGAAGACTTCCAATCTCTCCGGATGGCAGCCGTCGATTCAGATCATTGAAATCGGCTTCCGTGCGGCTGATGCGACTTGTTTGAGCCATCGCGGATGAAGCAATGGTCACAGTGAGCAGCGCGGTCACTATCGCGCGGCAAAATTCCGGAGTTCGCGGAGCTTGCATGGAGGGTTCCTTTCCCTGGTGGTCCTGTTCCGATTCGGTGTGTCAGCAGGTAGATACTCCCTGGCCCCCGACGGAATTCACATATCGCCCGCGATCCCGCCGTCCTCTGACGCTGGGAGTCTATGTGAGAAACCGTTTTTTGTGGAACAGCAGTTTTTGCAGGTTACGGGTGAGACGCGTCAGTACACCAAATGAGCATTAAACCCTTCTCATTTCCGACGGAATTCCCTGACAATCTTTATCGTATAAACGCCAGCAGGGTAAACGCCAGCAGGGCAGTTCGGATCAAACACCCCGACGAATCGTTGCGTTAATCATGACCAGAAGCGTCAGCGAGGGATCAGCGTCCTGATGAGGGATCCCTCACTCAAGTTTCGGGTTGTCATTTCACCGGACTGACGTGCAAAACACATTGCGGCATTGCACCGTAGAAACGCGCGGACGGTCTTAACGGTGAACAATCATTGGCTGGCGATTTAGTCAAAGAGAAGCCTTTGGAGAGTTCACAGCGCCTCGAAACCCTAACTCTGCCAGCTTCTCCCGGGTCGCCTTGTCCTGCAACAACTCA
>CANHVD010000374.1 GCA_947463775.1 Planctomycetaceae bacterium
CGACGAGCGAATTGAATGCCATGCTTTTGCAGAACAGCGAATGCCGCTGGAGTTGTTGCATTTCCCGGCCAGGCAAAAGTTGTCGGTAAAGGAATTCCGTGAGCCTTACATTGTGACTCGATCCCCTGGAGTTGTTCATCAAGGCGATCTACCGTTTTGTCTGTAATCCCGAGATGGTCTCGCGTGTGATTTCCGATCTCGAATCCGTCTTCGTGCAACTGACGGATTTCCTCCCAGGTCATGTAGTCCCGCTTGTTCTCTTTAAAGTCAAATCCTTCGGTAATAAAGAACGTCGCTCCAAAGCCGTACTCTTTGAGTAATGGTCGGGCAACGGTGAAGTGTGATTTTGACGAATCGTCAAACGTCAGCACCACCAATCGATCCGGGATTGGCTTTCGAACGACAGGCTGAGGCGGCTTTTCATCCGCAACGATGATTCCGGAGAGTATCAGCCAACTCAGCAGTGCCAGTCGCATGTCAGGAACTTTCAACAGAAGTTGCGCGTGAACCCATTTGATTGGTGCAGCCCCTCAGTCGATTCACGATCGATTGAGCAAGTCGGCTTACATTCCTGTCGCCAGAGCCAAGCCTACTTTGCATGCTGCCAGATACTCAGGAACATTCAGGCGTTCTTTGACAGTGTGAATTTCGTGCTGACCGCAACCCATCGTCACCGCTGGGTAACCATGCAGAGCCATCCAGTTTGCATCCAATCCACCATCACAGATCTGGGCAATGGGGTGGAGTCCAACGGCTTCCGATGCTGCCTTTGCCGCAAGAACACATGGGCTGTTATCGTCAATTCGAAACGCTTCGTAACGAATGTCCTCAACGAACTTTAGTGAACCATATTGGCCGCCGGCATTTGTGACGCTGTCCGTCGCTGTTTCAAAAGCATCTCTCCACGCGGCAACAATCTGCTGACGAAACTTGCTGTCATGACTTCGGGCTTCTGCCTGCAAAGTCACCAAAGGCATCACAACATTCGTGGCATCTCCTCCGGTGATGACGCCGAGGTTGCTTGAGCCGCGCTGCTTACCCTTTCGAACCAGTCCGTGCCAACCGGTCTTCTGGAGTTGAGCGATTGCGATTGACGCAATCACGGCTGCATTCACTCCATCCTGTGGATGCGCGCCGGCGTGACTGGCGATTCCGTCAATGCGGATCGACAGGTTGTTGGCTCCGACGGCCCCCGTGATCAGGCTGTTGGGATCTCGCCCGTCCCAGTTAAAACAGAGTTCTGGCTTGCCGAGTTTTCCGGCATTCAGAAAACGAGCTCCACGGAGTCCGATTTCTTCCTGAACTGTGAATAACAATGTCAGCGGCGGATAATCGAGTCCCTGGCTGATGGCTTCGAGGATGGCCGTTAACACCACGGCACAACCGGCTCGGTTATCACCGCCTAGTGCAGTCTCTTTGGACTTCGGACGAATCCAGTCACCTTCTCGAACGGGTTGACATCCCGCACAAATTGGCACAGTGTCCATATGAGCCATCAGCAGTCGTCGTGGCCCCTTGATCGTGCCTTTCAGTTTGATAATCAGATTGCCAGTCGTGCCGCCCGCAGGACTCTTTTTGTGGGCATTGTCGATCGTGATGGCGTTCTCCGGGATCCCCGCGTCTATCAGAGCTTTCTGGATCCACGCGGACACCTCGTGTTCCTGACAACTGCCACCCGAAATTGAAATAAGATCCATCACTCGTCGGATGGCTTTGTCCTCGTTCACTCGAATCACGTTCTTTTCCCGTTTTCATTCCTGCTGAGGAGTTCGTCACCTCACGCGGGCTGGCCTAATGGCCGGTCTATAAAGTCGTCATTACGATTTTGGTCAACACTGAGCATGACAAGCATGCGGCGATTTCCGCCATGCTGGTACTTGCCGGTTTGTTACATCAGTGCCAACATTCCAATGGATACAAATCTTGAGCGCATTGTTGCAGAGTTGGACATATTGTCACTCCACGACAGTTGTCACTTTGTGTCAGCACGTGTTCCCTAAGTTCAGGATATTTGCTCCGCGGCTTTGAGTGCAATGGCAGCTCGCTGATCTCAATAATCGTCACGCCTCGGATACGCATTATGTTGAAGACTGCGTCACTCCTTGACTTGTTTGACGAGCTTATGCACGGAAGCGGCAATTCGATCTTCGATATCTCCTGCCCATCGAAAAGCCGGACGGCCGTATTCGTAGAGATTCGAACCGCCTTCGTAGCCACCCTCTTCCCAGACTCTACGCGAAGGTATGTACGAGATCATGTCGTCAGCGTAACCCATGACCCAAGTGCCTTCGCCGTACTCTGATTTGAATCGCAGGGCATAGTCCACGACGGTTTCTGCGCCCATTCCGATGAAAAGAGTTTCCTTACCTAGCTGCCATGCGTGAATCGGATACGAATAAGAATCCTTAAACTGTTCTCCGGCGTTCAGTTTTGCGAGTAATCGTTTCGCCCAGCGAGCTTTCAGTTCATTGCTGTCATTGACGAGCATCATCAACTCTTCACGAGAAACGACATTCAGATATTGAAGGTCAATCATTTCGAACGCGGTTTTGATACCCGGTGATATGGGCTTCAGCGGCTTTCTCAGAACATCTTCAACGGCAACAGCCAGCATGTGGCCATACTTTTCGCAGAGTTCAACGGTGCGGCGAGGTAGCGGGTTCTGATCGCCACCACAGGTATTGACGAACATGGCCGTTGTGCCGGGATGGTTCTTTTCGATTTCCAGCTGAGCGAAACCGGGGTAATCGCCACACCAGGTCATGAAGCTGAGCGTCGTCGGATGACATGCATACCCAAACAGCACCGCACTCAGGCTGCCATCGTCGCGGGTCACTGTTATCACAGGGACGGAGTGATCTACGGGGCCGACGAGTGGAGTTCCTTTGGCCAGAAGGTCCGGGATGTCTGCTTCACGGTTGTTGCGGCGATTGACGGCAAAGGTCGTTTTGCCATCTCCGAACTGAAGACTGGCGGGAGCCAGATTGTTCAGAGCTTCGCCAATCAGTTCTATGGTTCGTTCCACCATCAGGTCTGTGTATTCGGCAACCAGTTTCTCCTGAGCCTCGTCGACCAGATAATAGTCGATCAAGTCGTCTCCCAGACGAGGCCCACAGTGATTGTGCGAAAACGTAAACATGATCTGAGAACGAGTCAGGTGGAACTGTTCCTCGGCTTTCTTGAAGACGCGGTCGCTCATGATCTTTGGGACGCCCTGGAAGTCGCTGGTAATCAGAACCACGCGGTTTCCTGATTGATCCTCAAGGGCAATCGCCTTCATCCAAAGGTCGTGAAGTCTTCCGTCCGGGGCCCGTTTGGAGCCATACCCGGCCAGCCACACTGAGGTTTCCGGCGTGATCACTCGTTTGGCAATTCCGGCCTTCCATCGATCGGCAGAAGGCGAACTTGAGGCTGTCCCCGCATTGAGCAGTGTCAAGTTATTCGTCAGCAGGCATGACGAGAATGCGGATGCTGCGAGGCCGGAAATGAAACGCCTTCGTGGAAGTCCAAGAGTCATTCGATGTCTCCGAGCAAGAATGTTCAGTGCGGCCACGATTGAGGCCATCTTCTGCAAAGTATCCCGCGAGTACACGGCCTTAAACTACACCGTGTGGAGAATAAACAATGCAGTTGCAAAGGGAGAGTAGCGTGCCGGGAATATGATCGTCACCCAAAAGCACGTGACTAATCCGGAAACTTGCCGGAGAAGAAATCATCGTGATGACGTCGAACGTTCAGCCTTGGATATCGTGTATGGCCCGATTCATGGGAAGCGTGTAATGAAAAACGGCAAGCCAAATTTGACTTTGGCTTGCCGTCGGATTCGATCGTTGATCCGGAATCGAACTTGTCTATTTCTTAGCTGATGTCATGCTGTTCACCAGTTCAAGATAGTCCAGCGTGATATTCACAAGCTCTTTGTTGTAGAAATTGTTCGGGAAGATATCGTCCTTGCCGGAACCAGTGGCCTGTTTGATGGCCTCTTCTTCTTCCTTCTTTTCCTGCTTCAGTTCTTCTTCACCTGCTCGCAAGACACCCTCATTCAGAGAAATCGTCTTGTCGTTCTGGCGCTCAAGATACTTGGCGATAAGTTTGTTGATCTGAACGAAGTCTTTGTCCTCTGCAACTCGAGTTTCGCTGCGAGTCTTCAACTGAGAAATCATCGCATCGGTCACACTGGCAGAGAACGGCACGTAGTCTGCTCGCGTGATTCGATCGAACTCCAAAGCATTATCGAGGGAGTCTTCGCCGATTTCACGATGGTTTAGCAGTGACGGCAGGGTTACGTCTGAGGTTACACCTTTGGTCTGCGTGCTGTCGCCGTTGACCCGATAAAACTTGCTGATCGTCAACTTCAATGCGCCTCGGTCAACAGGGCGTAGTGACAAACGATTTTGAGCAACCTGCACGACATTCTGCACAGTGCCTTTTCCGTGAGTTGTGCGATCACCAACAACGATACCACGGCGGTAGTCCTTGATCGCTCCCGCAAAGATCTCGGATGCGGAAGCTGAGAACCGGTTGCAGACCACAATCATTGGCTTCCGCCAGTAAACTTCGGGATCTTCGTCTTCAAAAGCCTGAACGCTGTCGCCGGGCTCTTTGACCTGGACGACGGAACCTTTGGGGATAAACAAGCCGGAGACTTCAATCGCTTCCTGAAGTGCACCGCCACCATTCCAGCGCAGGTCGACAATCAGAATATCAACGCCATTCTGCTTGAATTCGTCGAGAACCAATTTGACGTCACGAGAAGTGCTCTTGAACTCACCGCCAAGGTTAGCGCCCTGGAAGTCGCGATAGAACGAAGGGATCTGCAGAATGCCAACCTTTGACTTACGACCGTCGATCCATTCTTCAGACTCGAGGATTTTGCCCTTAACTTCGTCTTCGGTGATCTTGACCTCGGTCCGAGTCAACTCGTAGTCCTCAATCCCACCCGCTTCCTTCATGATCTGAAGCTTGACTTTGGTACCCTTTTTGCCACGAATCATGTCGACAACTTTGGTCAACTTCATTTCGACGACGTCGACATAGTCTTTCACGGCATCGGACGAGACGCCGATGATTTTGTCGCCCTTCGTCAGTCGACCATCAGCGTGTGCGGCACCACCTTCGATGACTTCTTCGACGGTTGTGTAACCGTCTTCGTATTTAAGTCGGGCTCCAATACCCTCCAGTTTGAGACGCATGTCGATTTCGAAATCGGCCAGAGTCTGAGGAGACATATAGCTGGAGTGAGGATCAAGACAGTGAGTCATTGATGAAAGATAAAGTTCCAGAACTTCGTGCGCCTCTGTCTGCTCCAGGAAAACCTGATTGGTGTGATAGCGAGTATGCAGGCGTTTTCGAGCTTCTGTGAGGTCCGTATCATCCAATTTCAGCATAAGCAGATCAAACTTGATCCGCTTCCGCCAGCGTTCATCGAGTTCTGTTTCATCAACAGCCCAAGTCAGATCATCCGGGTCCTTGATCATCTCTTCTTCGACGGTGAAGTCATGTTCGGCATCAATGGCCGCACCGATCTTGACTGATCGTTCACCCATTCGAAGCTTGAATCGCTCAAAAACTGTTGTGGCGAAAATCACATCGCCTTTAAGAATTTTGTCGTCCAGTGAGGTCTTTTCGACAGAAAATGAGTCAATGTCGGACTGCAAGAAATAGAGTTTCTGCGGATCCCAGATTTCGATGTAGCGATTCATCAGTTTCTCTGAGAGCACATCATCGATTTCCGGATGATTGATGTGACGCGAAGAAACCATTGAAGCAACCAGTTGGGCGGTTTTTCCATCGTCCGGAGTCAGGACGATTTTCTCCGCCGCCGACATCCTGCTGCTGCCGAGAATGGAAAAAGCCAGCGCCAGAAACGTTGATCGTCTGGCAAAAGACAGCGTTGTCATATCACATTTCCTTAGACAAACGCACGACCGAAGCGGACTAAACTTCGAACGCGATTCAGCGGAAAATACAAATTGAACTTATTAGACTGGATCACGATTGTGATCGATCCCTCACGGTCGGACAAACCAATGTTAAAGGACGAGTGAAATATTCAGCAAGAGCGTATCTGCGTTCAGGCTGACAATTTGTGTCCGTCCTGGAAATATCATGTCTCA
>CANHVD010000375.1 GCA_947463775.1 Planctomycetaceae bacterium
ATGCAAAAAGAACAGAAATGGGTTAAGGGCAAGGAAGAGTTCGTCGGCAATTATCTGGGAGTTGATTACTTCTTCCAGTCGCCGGAAGAGCGTGAATTGTTTCTGGCCAGTCCGGAACAATACATTCCTCGTCTGCATGGCTGCGATCCCGTCGAGCTTCAGATCGCGCGTCGAGCTGAGGTCGGGGCGATTGAGCTGGGTTCGATCTATAAAGGACGGTTATTCTTTTTCCAGAATGAAGCCAATCGTCAACGATTCCAGAGCAATCCTGCCTGGTACGCCGAAGGCCTTTCCACAGACGGTCTTCAGAACGCGGACCAGTTTCCGTTTCTGAAGTCAATGACTCTGAACTAGTGTGTTTTCAAATCCTGAATTGTAGGTTGGACATTCTTGTCCGACCGCGTTTCGACGGGCAAGAATGCCCATCCTACGTGACAACCAGGCCTTAACAGAGCACTTGCTGCTTGTTGAACGATGCTCAACGGCGCTATCGGGTTCATTCCGGTGGCGACGTTGGATCTTTGGTGTTTGAAACCTAACGACGCAAGCCGTTTCGATTCAGACTGCTCCACTATCCTCTTACTACAGCTTTCTTCCGGCTTTTGTAATTCTTTGCATGGTCTATCTTGAGGCCGAGTGTTCGCGGGATACATCACCAAGAACATTGCCTCAATTCTAACCGAGCTCAGAACAGTCAAAGGTAACGGGGTCGTCCATGCCACTGCCAATCCTCCTTGCCAGCAGCTCACGTTACCGGCGTGAGCTGCTCGGACGACTGCTCCCCAGTTTTGATTTCGTTTCGCCCGATGTCGACGAACACGCATTTCATGATCTGGAACCCTCGCCCGACAGCCTTGCTCAGCGGCTTGCGACGGAGAAAACTCTGGCGGTGTTTCGACGTTTTCCGGAAGCCATCGTGATTGGCTCAGACCAACTGGTTGACCTGAACGGCACTGTGCTGGGAAAACCAGGAACTGTGAGTGCAGCCGTCGAACAGTTGCTGTCAATGTCCGGGAAAACTCACCGGCTTCTCACCGCAGTCTGTATCGCTTCACCCGGGATACCGGCAACTTTGATCATGAATGAAACTCAGCTGACAATGCGTCACCTGACGGCCGATGAGGCATTGCGTTATGTAGAACGCGATCAACCGTTGGACTGTGCCGGCAGCTACAAGATTGAGAGCCTGGGAATCTCCCTGTTCGAAAGCATCCAAACAGAAGACTTCACCGCGATCATGGGACTGCCGCTGATTCAAGTTTCGCGAACCCTGCGGGAACTCGGTGTGGCGATTCCGTAGCCATTTGTAAGCTAAAAAGCATGTTGGACATTCTTGTCCGACATCAAACACGACGGGCAGGAAAGCCCATCGTACAGCTCAAATCACTACGCCAGAATCCCCTGAACCACATTCCCATGCACATCCGTCAGGCGATAGTCACGGCCCTGAGAACGGAACGTCAGACGCAGGTGATCAAATCCCAGCAGGTGTAGCAACGTTGCGTTCAGGTCATGCACATGCACCGGATCGTTAGCAACGTTGAAGCCCAGTTCATCCGTCTGCCCATGAACATGTCCCGCCTTGATTCCGCCGCCGGCCAACCAGAGACTAAAGCAGCGGTTATGGTGATCACGTCCATCGTTGCCGCCCTGAACCATTGGAGTTCGCCCGAACTCTCCGCCCCAAATGACAATCGTATCTTCCAGGAGTCCTCGTTCCTTCAGATCCATCACCAGCGCCGCACTGGCCTGATCGGTATCAAGAGCATTCTGTTTGACTCCGCCTGTCAGGTTGCCGTGCTGATCCCAGGCTTCGTGAAATAGCTGGACAAATCGCACGCCGCGTTCGACCAGTCGTCGAGCCAGCAAACAGTTGCGAGCAAAATTCGCTTCCTTTGGATCTTTGATGCCGTAGCGATCGAGCATTTCTTTCGGCTCGCTGCCCAGATCCATCAATTCCGGCGCGCTGGTTTGCAGGCGATAGGCCATTTCATAACTCTGAATACGTGCGGCAATCTCCGGATCGCCGACAGTCTGCAGTGACATTTCATTCAGCCGATTGAGCGAATCCAGCGAGGCTCGCTGAGTCTCAGCGTCGATACCTTTTGGATTCGACAGATAGAGCATGGGGTCTCCGGCACTGCGGAAAGGAATTCCGCCGTACATCGTGGGTAGAAATCCGCTGCCATAGTTGCTGGCCCCGCCACTGGTTCCTTTCGCGCTGGTCAGCACCACAAAGCCAGGCAAGTCAGCCGATTGGCTGCCCAGTCCGTACAGAGTCCATGAGCCCAAACTTGGACGACCGAACTGCTGTGATCCGGTATTCATCATAATCTGAGCCGGCGCGTGATTGACGGCGTCGGTCTGCATGGTGCGGATAAGGCAAAGCTGATCTGCGATCTTTGCGATATGCGGCAGGACTTCGCTGAGTTCCATACCACACTGACCGTGTTTCGCGTACTTAAACTTCGACCCCAGCAATGCGGAGTTTGGATTGATGAACGCCGCGCGATAGCCTTTTAAAAGCTCGGCCGGTGGCAACTGGCCATCGCGTTTGGTCAGTTCAGGCTTGTTGTCGAACATCTCCAGATGGCTGGGCGCACCCGCCTGGAAAATGTAGATGACTCGCTTGGCCTTGCCTGGAAAATGCGGTTGTCGCGGAGCCAGTGGATTTGCGACCGCATCGGCCTGAGCCTGCTTCAAATCCGACGACAATAGCGATCCGGCTGCGATCGCTCCAAGTCCGACGCCGCAATCGCGCAGAAACCAGCGGCGGCGAAGATAACTGGCTTGAGCCGCGTGAAGATCATGCATATTCATGGCAGTGTTCTCGTCAGGAAGGGTTTTAAGAAGCCCCACGATACTGAGCAGGAAATGAACTGTCGGTAGTGCCTGTGGAGCGTAGCCGGATTCGTGAGAATTCGGATGTGTTGCTGAGCTCTCACGAGCCCAGCTACGGATATGTTAGGCGTTCTTAATTCTTCGCCATTGTTTCATCAAGATTCAATAACACTCGGGCGACCAGTGTCCACGCCGCAGCATCCTGTGGCGTCGTGTTGTCAGGCAGGGCTGGCAACGTGCCGGGTTCCCCCGTGATGACTTCGCGAGGATTCAACCAGCCATCAGCCAATCGTTGCCGACGTGACTTCAACAGGGCCAGAACTTCATTGCATTCCACGTCGCTCGGTGGTCGGGACGTACACAACAGAAACGCGTACTTTGCCCGTTCCGTATCATCACTGCCCGCTTCCTTGAGAACTCGCATGGCCAATGCACGAGCGGCCTCAACAAAAATTGTCTCATTCAGACCGGTCAATGCTGCCAACGGAGTATTCGAACGAACTCGGCGAGCACAGGAGAAGTCCCCGTTCGGTGCATCAAAATTCGACATCACCGGATCTGGCATGGAACGCTTTCGAAAACCGTACACGGTGCGTCGATAACGTTCCGGTCCTGTGGCCGGAGTCCAATATCCCGGGTACACGTAGTTGTAATCCAGCACGTTCTGTGGAACTGGAGGAATCACTCCGGGGCCACCAATGCGATGATGAATCAACCCGGCCGCAGTCAACGCGATGTCTCGAACGACCTCAGCGTCAGCCCGGAAACGCGGGCCTCGAGCCAATAGTTGATTGCGAGGATCACGTTCCAGCATCTGCGGCGACGCATTCGACGCCTGCTGATAGGTCGCACTGCTGAGAATCGTGCGAATCAAATGCTTTCGACTCCAGCCATGCTCCATAAAGTCCACGGCCAGCCAATCCAGCAATTCACGATACTGAGGCACCGGCGCACGTGTGCCAAAATCTTCAGCGGTTTCGACAAGACCAATTCCGAAGATAGCCTGCCAAGCCTGATTCACGGCAACTCTCGCAGTCAACGGCGATCGAGAATCTGTCAGCCACATCGCAAAGCCAAGTCGATTCTTCGGAGCTTCTTCCGGGAACGGATTGAGTCCTGTGGGCACATGCGGCTCGACTGGTTTCAGAGGCTGATCCCAGTTGCCTCGGTCGAGAAGATGAGTGACTCGCTGATAAGCGGGCTCACGTTCGGCCATATGCAGAATCGAAGTCGATGCAGCAGGTAACGATTTGTAGAGCGTGTCGATCTCATCATTAATCGGCTTAAGTTCTGGAACAGACGATCGCCACGCCGCAAACATCGCTACCGACTGATCGTGCGTCCGCTCTGCTGGGGGCGTCTGCAGTGCGAGGATCGCGGCATGATCGACCGCTGGGGCCGCTGGAGTCGGAGCCGTTGTGACACTGAACCGACCGCATCCCAGCATGTCGCCCATTCGCCACGCGATCTTCATCTGTGAGCCTTCAGGAAACTCCAAAGGCTTCTCAAACTGCAGCACGGCACTGCTCGCCTGATTTCGGCGACCGATTCCTCGGTCAGCATTCCAACTGGTCGCGTCATTGCCATCAATCAGATGGGCGACAGGGCCGGTTGCTCGTTTGCCTTCATCGTGTTTTGCTTCCGGTTCGGAAAAGTCGGCCGTGGCATTGACCAGCTTTTGCTTTTCCCAGTCCTTACTGTCGGGCTTTCGGACGAAGACTTCCAGTTCATTGATCACCCATGTTCCGTTGCGACTTCGGCCGGGACCGTTATGAGGAAGATCGCGATGCGGCAAAGCCTCCAGCCGTAAGCCTGTAATTCCCTTTAAGGCTGGAGCGGCAATCATAAACACGTCGTTGCTGGTGTGCCCTTTCATCAGTAACGACTTGTCGGCTTCCTGAGTCGGGTGATTCAGGCCGCTGATGCTCCCGAGTTCGATCGCCTCCAAGGGTTGCCAGTCGATCGCGGCCGATGTCAAAGCCGTGGACCAGGCATTCAGTTCGTCCTGCCACTGAGGTCTCTCGGTGCGAATTCTGTTTTCTGCCGTTCGGATCTTTTCCTGAATCTCGACGGTCTGCCGCAACTGATCGTCGGTGTAAACCCAGGACTGGGCTTCGTAGGAGTTATTCAGGAATGCAAATAACCCGAAGTACTCGTCGTGTGTGATCGGGTCAAACTTATGTGTATGACATTGAGCACATTGAGTTGACAGGCCAAGCACCGCCTTGCCAATGCAGTCGACTCGATCGAACATTTCAACCATGCGGAACTGTTCCGCCACAATGGCACCTTCTTCGTTGATCATGCTGTTGCGAAGAAAACCAGTGGCAATAATCTGACTCTGAGTCGCATTCGGAAGAAGGTCACCCGCAATCTGTTCAATCAGAAACTGGTTGTACGGCATGTCACGGTTGATGGCGTGAATGACCCAATCTCGCCATGCCCATTGTTCTCGCTGCAGATCCTTCTCGTAACCGTTCGTGTCCGAGTAACGAGCCAGATCGAGCCAATGTCGAGCCCACTTCTCGCCGAAGCGATCACTGTTGATCAAGCGATCGACCGTTGCCTCCAGCCCATCCTGTTCGAATGCGGCCAGCTCCTGCGGAGACGGCGGAAGTCCCGTAAGATCAAGATACACGCGTCGACAGAGCGTATGATTCGCGGCCTGAGGTGAAGGCGTTAAGCCTTCGGCCTGTAATCGGCTCATCACGAACGCATCGATCGGATTCTTTGCGGCAACAGTTGGCAGCGGCGTTTTGGTTGGCGGCGTGAAAGCCCAATGAGCCTGATACTCTGCGCCTTCTGTGATCCATTGCTTCAGCGTCTGAATCTGTAACTCAGAGACCGGTTTCTTCTGATCCGGCGGAGGCATAATCAAATCGGCATCGTGAGTCATGACGCGACGAAGGAGTTCGCTTTCGTCAGGCTTGCCAGGCACGATGGCCGCGACGCCAGATTCACCGCCCTTGAACGCAGCATCCTGAACGTCAAGCCGAAGGCCGCCTCTGCGATCTTCTGCGTCAGCACCGTGACAATGCCAACAGTGTTCGGCCAGAATGGGCTGCACGTCCCGCTGGAAGTTAACGTCGCTGAATGCTGGTTGACTGAAAAGAACGAGGGAGACAAACGCACACGGGGCGAAGAGACGCGCAGTGGGAGTGTTCATGAATAGAGATCCGCTGGTGGGTCAATGCGGAGGCAGGAAGATTCGACGGCAATCTCGTCTCAGCACACGGAAAGCGATGAGACGAAGGCA
>CANHVD010000376.1 GCA_947463775.1 Planctomycetaceae bacterium
AATTCGGTGACGTGCGAATTCAGACGATGGAAACCCCCGGACATACTCCGGAAGGCATTTCACTGCTGGTGTTTGATCTCGCAACCAGTGCCATCGTTCCAAACGCGGTACTCACCGGCGACACGCTATTTATCGGCGACGTGGGTCGACCTGACCTGATGGCTTCTATCGGAGTAACGGCCGATGAACTGGCAGAGATGCTGTATCACTCGCTCGACAAACTGCGACGTCTGCCGGACGCGACGCTGGTCTATCCGGCTCATGGAGCCGGTTCACTGTGCGGCAAATCGCTGAGCAAAGAAACGGTGTCGACTATCGGCGAGCAAAAGAAGTTTAACTACGCCCTGCAGCCGATGCCGTTTGAGCAGTTCCGGGATCTTGTCACGAGCGAACAGCCGGAAGCACCGGGCTACTTTGTTTATGACGCCATCAAGAATCGCCAGGAACGTCCGGGCCTGGAAAGCACGATGAAGTCATCTCTGAAGGCACTCAGCGTTGAGGAAGTCGTCCAGCTGCGAGACTCGGGCGCGCAACTGGTCGATGTTCGTGAAGCGGCTGATTTCGAAGGCGCGTATCTGGCGGGTTCGATCAATATCGGACTCAAGGGCAAGTACGCCACCTGGGCGGGTTCGATTCTGAGCCACGACGCGCCGATTATTGTGATCGGCGACGGTGACAACGAAGAAGAAGCCGTGATGAGGCTGGGACGCATCGGGTTCGACAACGCCGTCGGTTATTTGAAGGACGGAATGGAAGCGTTGAATGATCACCCGGATCTGATTCGCAAGGTGTCGCGGATCACAGCGGCGGCTTTGGCGGAACAAGTGTCATCGAAAGAGAATCCGTTCGTGCTGGATGTGCGATCGGAGAAAGAATACGGCATCGTGCATCTGGCGGATGGTTACAACATCCCTCTGACTCACGTGCGTGAACGCATCGCGGAAGTTCCGATGGATCGGCCGGTTGTCGTGCATTGCGAAGGTGGATATCGCTCGGCGATCGCATGCAGTTTGCTGACCCAGGCCGGCCGAACAAACGTGTCGGATATGGTTGGCGGTATCAAAGCGTGGATCGCGACGAAGCTGCCGACGGTTCCAGAAGGCACGATGACCTGCGGGACTAAGGTTTGCGCAACGGTTCCGGCGTGATGCACGTCCGGGCGAGCGGCAGGGCGTAAGCCCTCGGAGTCTTTAAGTGCCGCGCCGCACGCTGAAGCGCCATCACCGTTTGGATCGGTTTCTCAAGAAGTTCGTTTCATGGCTCAGTCAACTGAAGTCGGGAACCGCGAACAGCAAATCCAACAGGAACTGCGAGACGCAGGTTCGTGTCTGGCGATGGGTGCAGGAGTTGGAACCGTGGGTACGGCGTCGGCATTGTTGCTCGGAGCCACCTGCCCGATCTGTGTTGTCATGGCCCCGGCATTGATTGGAATGGGGCTTGTGAAAGGCTATTCGGCGAGAAAGAAGCGTGCAGCCATGAGCACAGAGGATGCAGAAGCTGCAGGGCAAAAATGACTCGGAGGGCTGACGCCCTGCCGCTCGCCAGTTTCTGTGCCACCAGTCTCACGAAAGGAGCATCAATATGTTATGGCTTAGCCTGTTGTTTGGCTCCATCGTGGGCTTGTCGCTGGGCTTAACCGGCGGAGGTGGCGCGATCTTTGCTGTGCCTCTGTTGGCGTATGGAATGGGAGTTCCGGCTCGCGAAGCAGTTGCGATTTCCCTGGTCTCTGTGGGCCTGACATCCTTCGTCGGCTTTCTGGGCAAGTGGCGAAAAGGCGAAGCGGAACTACGAACCGGCCTGCTGTTTGCCGTCGCAGGAATGCTGGGCGCTCCACTTGGAGCGTGGGTCGGTCGACAGATTCCAGAGGCATGGCTGATGCTGATGTTGTCAGTGCTGATGCTTACGATCGCATGGAAGATGTGGCAAAAGAGTTGTCGAACCGTAGTCCAGACGCAGGTTTGCATTCCTGTTGAAACATCAGGAGTTCAGCCAGAGGGCTATGCAAACGATGGCCCAAGTTGTCAGAGGGATGCGGCGGGCCAGTTAATTCTCACCAGTCGATGTGCTCGCTTGTTGCTGATCGTCGGAGTGGCCGCAGGAATTCTCTCTGGCATGTTTGGTGTCGGCGGAGGATTCATCATCGTCCCTGCACTGATCCTGTTCAGCAGCATGTCGATGTCGCGTGCTGTGGGAACTTCGCTGATGGTGATTTCACTGGTCAGTGTATCGGGACTTATTTCGCAGCTCTGGGTCGGCCAGTCCATCACGCTCAGCATCACCACTCTGTTCGCGACGGGCGGATTCATCGGGCTGGGAGTGGGGCAATCGGTGGCTCATCGACTGTCGGCTTCCATGCTGCAGCGAGTTTTTGCGATGGCGATTCTGGCGGTTGCCGCATTCGTCATTTTTCGAAACACTTAGCGTTAACAACACTCCGACGAAACTCACTTACGAATCAAAGGTCGGTTCGAACATGAAACTCACGGCACACCAATGGGCGATCGTTTGCATTGCCTCTGCGTTCATGACCTGCCCCGTCAGTCTGATTGTGGCTCAGGAAAAAAGCGTCCGTCCGGGCGTCAACGACACGTTTCGCGACCCGGATCCGAAAGCCTTTACTGAACGCTTCGAAATCGAAAGCCGCGAAGTTTTTGCGAAGCGAAAGGAGATTCTTGAGGCCATCAAGCTGAAGCCAACGGATGTCGTGGCAGATATCGGCGCGGGGACGGGATTGTTTACTCGTCTGTTTGCTTCGAACCTTGGACCCGAAGGCCGAGTCATCGCGGTGGATATTGCGCAGAAGTTTCTGGATCATATCGAAATGACCTGCCGCGAGCAGAACCTTCGCAATGTCGAAACGCTGTTGTGTAAAGATGACTCCACGGAACTGCCGCCGGAATCAGTCGACGTGGCCTTCATCTGTGATACGTATCATCACTTCGAGTTCCCTCAGAAGACAATGACTTCACTGCTGAAAGCAATGAAGCCCGGCGGCCGAGTGATTCTGATCGACTTCAAACGGATTGAAGGCGAAAGCAGCGATTGGACAATGGACCATGTCCGAGCCGGTCAGGAAGTCTTCGAAGCGGAAGTGCTGGGATCCGGTTTTCGAAAAGCGGATGAGATTAAGGATCTGCTGAAGGAAAACTATATGGTCGTGTTCGAAAGAAACGGACAGGACCGAGCGGCCACCACACCCGCGTTGCTGTTCCCGATCATCGAAGGCTACGGCGGCGTTGTGGCCGTCGCAGATGCCATTGAGCCGCCTCGTGCAGGCATGAAGCTGGTTTTGGATGTCACTTCTGAAGCGAAGAAGCCTGAAGAGGTCAACAAGGGTCTGGATCGAACGGCCCGGCTATTGAACCTGTATGGAACCGCAGGGCTCAAGGCTTCTGATATTAAAATTACAGTCGTTCTGCACGGAGAAGCCACGAAGTCGGTGTTATCTGATGAAGCGTGGGAGTCGCGATTTCAGATGAAACACAATCCCAACCTGCCGTTGATTCGATTGCTGCAGAAGGCGGGCGTGGAGGTCATGGTCTGCGGCCAGGCTCTGAGCTACAAGAAGATTGAACGCAACGAAGTCGCTGGCGAAGTTTCCGTGGCGGCTGCAGCTTTAACGGTTCTGTTGAATCGCCAGGCAGATGGTTTTGCTTATGTTCCGGTGCCTTAGTTTTTGCAGGTCATTAAAAATTCGTAGGGTGTGACAAGCGAAACGCAGGCAAACATCCGCTGTTGCAGCGGGGACATCAGATCACGACTGTTGATCTCTTCTAAAAATCACACTGGTTTGGCTGTCAGGCCACAGGCTGATCGCACTCGTTCAACGACTTCGCGGGCTTTTGCTCGGGCTCGGTGAGCACCTTCGCGAAGAATATCTTCTACCTGATCAGGAGCGGCTTCAAAGCGAGTTCTTCGTTCGAAGGCTTCTCCGAAATGAGTCATCGCGGCCTGATACAACGTTTCTTTTGCTTCACCATAGCCCATGCCACCGGCTCGATATCGATCCGCCAGCGCGGATTGTTGTTCGGGAGTGCCGAACAGTTTGAAAAGCTGATAGACCGCACAAGTCTCGGGGACCTTGGCTGCTTCCATCGGAGTTGAATCCGTCTGGATCGACATAATGATCTTGCGCAGCTTCTTGGGAGTTTCGAAGATCGGGATCGTGTTGTTGTAGCTCTTCGACATCTTCTCACGATCAGTCCCGGGGACCTTGGCAGAATCATCCAGAACATACGCTTCCGGCAGATGCAACGTTTCGCCGTAAGTGGCATTGAAGCGCTGAGCCAGGTCGCGAGTGACTTCGACATGCTGAATCTGATCAGCTCCGACCGGTACAGTGGTGCTGTCGTAGATCAGAATGTCGGCCGCCATCAGGACCGGATAAGTAAACAGTCCCGCATCGGCCGCGATCCCTTTGGCCTTTTTGTCTTTGAAGGCGTGGCACTTATCCAGTAGATGCATCTGTGTAATCGTCATCAGTAACCAGGTGAGTTCTGTGACTTCTGGCACATCCGATTGACGAAACAGCGTAGCCTTCGCCGGATCAAGTCCCAGCGCCAGCAGATCCAGAGCTGCATCTTTGATGTTCTGCCGGAGAACAGCCGGTTCACGAACGGTCGTGAGAGCATGCAGGTCGGCGATAAAGTAAAACGACTGCTCCTGTCCCTGCAACGCAATGTATTGGCGAATCGCGCCGAAATAATTGCCCCAGTGGAATCGCCCGGTAGGCTGAATGCCGGAGAGAACTTTCATGGTTTATTCACGTCAGAGATTTGAGTAGAAGTGGACGCGGGATAACTGGTCATCGAATGTTGCCCGCAGTGAAATCAATCGCGTTTCGGAATCTGCAACGTCCCGACAATGTCTTTGACACTCGTGGCTTTAAGAGTCGCCAACGCTTCCGGAAGTTCGCGAATGATCTGATTGGCAAGCCCGGGATTGTAAAAATTGGCTGTCCCAATCTGCACGGCCGTCGCGCCGACGAGGAAAAACTCCATCACGTCGTCGATCGATTGAATGCCGCCGATACCGATGATCGGGATTTTCACCTGCTGTGAAACCTGCCAGATAATTCTCAATGCCAGCGGCTTAATTGCAGGGCCGCTCAGACCGCCCAGAACATTTCCCAGCACAGGACGGCGACGTTTCCAGTCGACCGCCATCCCCTGGAATGTATTGATCAGTGAAACCGCATCTGCACCGGCATCGGCGACGGCTTTGGCAATCGGCACAACGCTTGTGACATTCGGAGTCAACTTGGCGATGACCGGAATGCTGCAGGACTCTCTCACGGCTGCAACAACTTCAGCGGCCAGTGACGGATCCGTTCCAAAATCCACACCGCCGGAAACGTTGGGGCAGGAAATATTCAGCTCAATCGCTGAGACCCCGGGGACTTCGTTCAGGCGAGTTGCCATCCGGCGGAAATCATCGTTGGTCTTCCCCGCAATGTTGACGACGATCGAAGTACCAAGGCCTGTGAGATACGGCAGTTTCTCGGCCACAAACTGGTCAAAACCATCGTTGTCGAGACCGATGGAATTCAGCATTCCGCTGGCGGTCTCCACTGTTCGTGGAGGAGGATTTCCGGGGCGAGGTTGCGGAGTCACCGTTTTCGGGATGATGCCGCCCAAGTGAGCGAAATCCACGAACGCGGTCATTTCCTTCGCATAACCAAACGTGCCGGAAGCAACCAAAATTGGATTTTTCAAAGCCAGCCGATTAAGACTGACACTCAAGTCCGCCATTCGTCCGTCAACTCACTGCAAAGTCTGCCGCGACCCAAAGAGACCGACGCCAATCGCCAGCTCACCGCTCGTGTCTTCGCGGAGTTTATCAGAGTCCTTGCGGTTTCCTAGTTGTGGCGGTTTAAGGGGCTTGCCAGGGTGCAGTCGGCGATTTCGGTAGGTCCTCCTTGTCGAGCTCGTCTTTACCCACATCTTTTCAGGAAACGCCATGCAATCACACAGCCTTCTCTCGTTAATTCGGTCCCGGGAGTTCGAGCGAAACGGGGGGCAACAGGCGAGTCTCGGCCCCAACCCGGCTTCACGCCGGTGGACGGCTGGTTTGACAACTCGTCA
>CANHVD010000377.1 GCA_947463775.1 Planctomycetaceae bacterium
CAACTGGCCAGCCGGGGAACTCGCTTCTCACGTGCCTTCGTGACGGCCCCGATCTGCAGCATCTGTCGATCCGCACTGATCACCGGCCGGTATCAGACCAGTATTGGAGCTCAGAATCATCGATCAGGAGTTCCAGGCCATGAAATTCATCTGCCGGCCGATGTTGAACTCGTGCCAGCCGTTTTGCGCAAAGCCGGATACCACACAAACAACTTGACGGTCGAGGCATTTTTACGCAGTGACGACGATGTGAAATCGTCACCAGAGGTGAAGGTCGCAAAGACTGATTACAACTTTCAATGGGACGAAGCGGCCACTTATGACAGCACTCATTGGGCCGCGCGAGAAGCGAAGAAGCCGTTCTTTGTGCAGGTTCAAATGCATGGCGGGAAATATCGCAACGTCGCTGATACCTCAAAGTGGACCGCTAAAGCCCTGAAAGATCTTGGATCCGTCACTTCGCCGAATGATGTTCATCTGCCACCTTATCTTCCGAACGATCCTGTCATCCGGGAAGACTGGGCTCAGTATCTGGACACCGTCCGTTATACCGACTGGGAAGTTGGACGAGTTATCCAGCGATTGAAGGACGCTGGCGAACTCGACAACACAGTGATCTTCTTTATGACGGATCACGGCATCAGTCATGTTCGCAATAAGCAGTTTCTCTACGACGGAGGGACTCATGTTCCGCTGATCGTGGCTGGCCCCGGAGTTGCATCGGGCGTTGTTCGAGATGACGTTGTCGAGCACATCGATCTCGGCGCGACTTCAATGAGGCTGGCTGGAATTGCACGGCCTGCGTCGATGCACTCGCAGGATATTCTCGCCGCCGATTATCAGCCGCGCGAGTATGTCTTCGCCGCGCGTGATCGAGCCGATGAAACCGTCGACCTGATGCGCAGTGTCCGGGATACTCGTTGGAAATACATTTTCAACGGGTTCCCGAATCGGCCGTATCTTCAGCCGAATCGGTACAAGGACAACAAGCCAATTCAACAGGCCATGCGACGTCTCTACGCGGCTGGTCAGCTGAACGCTGATCAAAGTCTGATTATGGCGGAAACGCGTCCACGGGAAGAGTTGTACGATACTCAGACCGACCCGTTTGAACTCCATAACCTGGCGGGGAAACAAGAACATCAGTCACGACTGGAGACAATGCGGACAGCATTTCGTGACTGGCAAGAACGCACCGGCGATCCTGGCGTTCCAGAGTCAGAAGACGTCTACCGAATCGAAGTCGGCGCGAAGCACCTGGAAGGTGGCAAGAACGCAGACAACACTCAATATAAGAACAACGTTGAACTTATGCTGAAATGGAACACCGAGCGACCGTTCGTCCCCTGATGGAGTGTGTCTAACCTCCTTTCGAAATCCAATATTTGCGTTGCCCGCTTGCCAGAACCCTCGCATCGGGATCTGCATTTCGCTGTTGGCGGAAGCACAACGAACGCGCACGGGGACGTTGGTTGAGCAGAGCGAATTCACGGCAAATCGCCGTCGCAGCGACAAGATCTTCCCCAATTTTCAGAATACAGGACAATTACGTCCTGTTTAGACTCGATCACGCCCGTCTAAAACACGACATTAATGTCTTGTTTTGGCGATTCGGTTCAGATATCGCACCAGCCCGGCTGGTTTGAAGATTTGACGCTTGAATCATTAGCAGGCAACGTGGCAAGGAGTTTGGCGATGTTTTGCAATCAGTGCGAGCAGACACAAAACGGTCGAGGCTGTACGGACGTCGGTGTATGCGGCAAAGATGAAGACGTGCAGTCCCTTCAGGAAATCCTGCTTTATGGTCTGAAAGGCATGGCTGCTTATGCCAACCATGCGCGGCGTTTGGGCAAGGTCGATGACAGCGTTAGTGAGTTTATCGAGGAAGCTTTATTTTCCACGATGACCAACGTGAACTTTGACCTTGAGACACTGCTGGAGATTGTTCTGGAGTGCGGTCATAAGAACGTTCGAGTCATGCAGCTTCTTGATGAAGGACACACCGAACGATTCGGTACACCGTCTCCCGTCAGCGTATACGAGGGGACAAAGGCTGGTCCCGGCATTCTGGTGACCGGGCATGACATGGTGGATCTCGCAGATCTGCTGGAGCAATCCGCCGGACAGGGAATCAACGTGTATACTCATGGCGAAATGTTGCCAGCGCACAGCTATCCAAAGCTGCGAGCGCATGCGCATCTTGCTGGACACTACGGTGGCCCGTGGCAAAATCAGCATTGGGAGTTCCCGTCGTTCTCGGGGCCGATTATTGCCACCACGAACTGTGTGTTGATTCCGCCCGACTCGTATAAAGATCGACTTTATACAACTCGCTTCACCGCGGTCCCGGGGGGCAAGCGTCTGCGATCCAACGATTTTTCTGCAGTGATTGCTCAGGCGAAAGAGTTACCTCCGCTGAAGGATCGCAAGGTGCGAGAATCAACGGTCGGATTTCATCATTCGGTCATTCTGGGACTCGCGGACAAAATCGTCGACGCTGTCAAAAGTGGTGAGATCAAAAAGTTCTATCTCATCGGCGGCTGCGATGGAGCAGAGATTGGCCGCAACTACTACACCAAACTGGCTCACGGCGCGCCGCAGGAGTCGGTGATTCTTACGCTCGGCTGCGGGAAATATCGCATTCGCAATCATGACTACGGCACAGCAGCCGGATTGCCTCGATTGCTGGACATGGGGCAGTGTAATGATGCGTACGGAGCTGTTCAGGTTGCACTTGGACTGGCCAAAGCCTTTGATTGCGGGATCAATGATCTCCCGCTGTCTATTGTCCTGTCATGGTTTGAGCAAAAGGCAGTCGCGGTTCTTCTGAGTCTGCTGGCACTGGGAGTCAAAGGCATTCGTCTGGGTCCTGTTCCACCAGCGTTTGTGTCTCCGAACGTGTTTCGAATCCTGCAGGAAAAGTTTGACCTGAAGTTGATCGAAGCGGAACCGCCAGCTGAACTCGTGATGCTTGGTTCGTAGTCGACTGCTGCATTAATAGCACGCTGCTCCGGGAACACGACTTGATTTCCGGAGCAGTGTTCTTCCTGAACCGAAACAGATTGCATCGTGATCATTTCGCACCATCTAAGACAGGTCACAGGAAACGTCTTCCATGAAGTTGATCGATGAAAAGCGGCTGGAGTCAGACCCGGTCTACCGCTTCGAATACCTTACGGAGTTTATTGGATTTGAATCGGCCGATGCTGATGCAGTGCAGTCGGTCGCAATGTACCTTGGTCCGATGATTCCAGAGTTGGTCGAGAAGACCTACGCACGGCTTCTCGCCTACGACGCAACAGCAAGACATTTTCTGCCTCGCCAGTCGGGATTTGAAGGTGCTCCACCGATTGAGCTGCAGACGCTCACGTCGGCCCATCCGCAGATCCAGTTTCGCAAAGAACATCTCGCGAGGTACCTCAGTACACTTCTGGGGCGAACCTGTGATGCAAAACTGGTCCCTTATCTGGACATGGTCGGCAGGATTCATACGCCGCAGGCTGGCAACAAGGAAATCAATATTCCGCTTGTTCAGATGAATGCGCTCATGGGGCACCTGTCAGATACGCTCCTTGAGGTCCTGTTTGCGCTTCCTTTGGAGCTTTCAGAGAAGACCATAGTCATCCGTGCCTTCAATCGTTTGCTCTGGGTACAAAATGATTTCATCAACCGCCACTATCAGTCGTGACAGATCAGACTGCGGGCAAGAATGAGCATTCCCGAACAGCTTCCACAAACTTTTACACTCCGAGTGTAGATTTAAGCCGCGGGATTACTCATCGCGGTATAGACGCTGAAGGCCTGTTCGAACGCCGTTTTGAACTCCAACGGTGGAATGGTTCTTCGATCGAACCAGAACATCAGGCTTCCTGAGCGGACTTCAAGACAGAGGTGATGCAGCCCCGCCAGCAACTCCAGAATATCAGGGCGAAGGAAGTCGCGGACTGCGGCTTCATCATCGCTTTTGAGCACGTACTTCTTTGAGAACTGCGCGGCCTCCGTGAAGTCGATGTCCTGAGCACCCAGCATTTCCCCGATCCTGCTGAACCATCCTTCGGGTTTGATTTCGAAACGAGGTGATTCGAACGTCGGCGAGTGAAAAAGAATAATCGTCTGATGCCAGACGTTAGTGGTTTTGCCGTGTCCGACTGTGTAGCGATAGTCGCCAAACACGACCCCCAGCGAACCAACCTGCCGACGATAAATGTTGGTCCACGTTCTCTTCCTTCCGGTGTTCAGCAGAGGCGAGCGTCCGACAACTCCGTCCAGTTCAGTCGGGAAGATTGCAAGAGATTCAAACCCGAGGGCCGTTGCGACTTCCAGCCACTGCTGTCGTCGTTTGTTATCGAAGTGAAAGGAGAGCCCTGCGATTACTCCGAGCAACAGGAATACTCCTGTCACCGCCAGTGCCGAAATCAGCCAGCCAGCTTCGTTCATAGTTTCACCAACACCGCCGCGTTTCGCGAACTGAAAGAAAGTAACTTCAGCCGTTTTAAGACAGCCGAAGACGAAAACGAGCCGCGTGCGTTTCTTGCATGCAGCTCGTTTCTGTCGCATCAGAGTGACAAATCACCTGCACTGATCCGAACGACCGCCCTTGTGCAGGCAAATCCAGCGATCGATATTCTACTGCAGAGAATCAAGCTCCCGCGAGGAACTCGGCCAGAGAGACTTCTCCATCTTCATCGGAATCTTTGTCTTCCAGTCCCTTCATTTCTTTACCCGACAGTGTGCCGTCCTCGTTTTTGTCCAGCTTTTGAAATGCGGCTTCGTCGTTGGTCTTTTTTCCGGATGATTTGCGACGAGATTTTGGAGCGGGCTTCTCGGTCTCGTCTTCGTCATCTTCAGCCATTTCTTCAACGTCTTCGTCGTCAGCTTTTGTTTCCTCATAGATAAGCCCCAGAGCTTTGGGGTCAAAATCATTCGGCCAGCGAGTCACCTGATCATACTTCGCTTTGCGGAAGTTGGTTCGATCAAGAAGCATGGCAGTGGACAAGTCCGCTCCGCTGAAGTCGGCCATATAGAAGTCAGATCCGTAGATCTGATTGAAGCCCTTCGTGCCTCGCAGTTTGGCTTCGCGGAACTTCATTTCCGATGTGTTGCTGCCCTGAAGATCGAACCCGGACAGATCAACTTTATTGAGGATCGTCGAGTGAAAGAAAGCACGGCCACTTGCCGTGCGGAAATCCGATCCGGTCATATCGGCATAACTTAAGTTGGTGCCGTTCAGAACAGCGCCCTGGAAGTTGCAGTTCTTCAGGCTGCAGTTCTCGAATTTCGCGTCCGTGAGGTTTGCATCCGTGAAATTGGCGTCATCCAGATTCTGCTTGCTGAAGTCCTTGCCTGTCAGATCCTGCCCCTCGAAGTCATGCTTATACTTGCGTGTCTCTGTTTTTTCAGCTTCGTCCGCGAAGGAAGCGGGGGCCGGGGAAATCAGCATCAGCGATGCTAACAGAGTTGTCATCAGAACGGGTTTCATTCAGTGGGGACCTTTCGTCATGGGGAGAGACAGAGAATTTGAAATTTGAAAACTGAAATTTGAACAGTAGGCAGCACTAACGGCCCAGATTGGACTGCTCGCAGACGACTCTGAAGCCAAGTGCCTTGTGTGCGTAATCCTGCAGCTGAAACTTTCTGGCGGCCGATCGACATTGAGCGACGTCGGACAGATAGGAACCGCCGCGAATGACTTTGGTCATGCCACCGGACTTACAAAATGGGTCCGTCGCTTCTTTCCATGTGTTGTACTTTTGCTCCACAGTGAACAGTGGAGTGAGAGGAGCATTCAGTAGTTCATGCATGTGCTCAAGAATGGCGACGGGATCACTGACGTCGTGTGAGGTATCCATTCGGATCAGGTGAAGGCCGGACGGTTGTTCGTTGTAGTCGTCCAGGCACCATTCAGCGACATTGCCATGCATATCACAAAGGCCGAATTGGTTTGGCGAATGGCTTCCCACCGTTTTAGTTCGCTTCAACCATTCACTTCGGCGAGCGTACCAATATGGCTGGTCCGCTCGAATATTCGCCTGCGATCCATCAATCACCTG
>CANHVD010000378.1 GCA_947463775.1 Planctomycetaceae bacterium
AAGAGATGGCTTCTGCGTGTGCTGATCGGATCGCTTCAGAGGCCATCGAGAAGGCCGTCTGAAAGCCAAAGCTCTGATCAATGTACATGATGTCATTGTCAATGGTTTTTGGGATGCCCACAACAGCGATGCGAAGTCCTCTGTCTGCGATCTCCTTTGTGATCGCCAAAGCGCCGCGCAGAGTGCCGTCGCCTCCCACTACAAACAGCATGTTGATCCCCATGCGCTCCAGGCAGTCCACGATCTCAGCGGGATCCTGCTGACCTCGTGATGTTCCCAGCATGGTCCCGCCTTCTTCATTAATGTGGCTGACGAGATCCGGGGTCAGTTGAACGACGGGATGGCTGTGGCGAGCGACGAAACCCTGATAGCCATTGCGAAATCCAGAGATCTTTCTGACGCCATAACGAAATGTCAGTTCCATCACCAGAGCGCGGATGACGTCATTGAATCCCGGACACAGTCCACCACAGGTAACTACTCCTGCATGTGTTTTTGAAGGATCAAAGTAAATTTTCTTCCGTGGGCCGGCCGGTTCAAATCCCGGAAGCTCATTCGTCGGCACGCCGCGTTCGATGGCCATTGAGGCGATGTCGTCGAAAAGCACTCGATCCGATTCATCAACGTTGTTGATAGATTGTTTTCGTGCTGCGAGTAACGGAGCCAGCGGCGAATCGACGCGGCACACGCCGAGTGACTTCACCACAAAGTCGGCTGATTCCACCATGTTCGGAGTTCCAGTTCAAAAACAGGAGTTGATCATGCTGTACCGGCTGGTGTCCGGGGCACGATGCATTCTTCACGCACCGCGATTCTCAGCCGAGTGGTTGTACGGAAAGGTTTCGCGCGTAAGTTGATCAACCTCGATTAGAGAATGAGCACAGGCTTCGAAAGTCACGGCAAAATTCCATGACTGTCACCGTGCTGCACAGCGTGTGCCGAAACCTGCGGAGCCTATGCTTCGTGAAGCTCCGTTTGTACGTTATCAATCTTTATTCAGACTCGATCATTCTGATGATTGAAAGAATGGTCAGTGCGGAGATTGCAAGACAGTTGAGGATGGAATGCAAGCGAACGGTTGGCAGTTGGTGCTGAATCGATTAGCGTTTGCTGTTACCTGACCCTGAAAGCCCGGATGTTATGTCCTCGCAACGTTGATTGAACCTGGTCGCTGCCGTCCGAGGTTTGTTACTCGTTGTTTGGCAGTACACCATGGCCTCCCGCCTTTTCACACCTCGCTTTGTGAACATCCAGAAAACGGAGACCTGCACATGGTACGATTGCTCTGTTGCATCGCTGCGATGATGTTTTGTTCGGTTCAGGCCGAAGACTGGCCTCAGTTTCGGGGACCAAACTGTTCCGGAGTTTCAACGGCGCAGGGGCCGCTGCCAGATAAGTTCTCTTCTACAGAGCATGTCAAATGGGTGGCGAAGCTTGGCGATGGCATCGGCTGCCCGGTTATTGCTTCGGGACGAGTGTTCACTTCGGCGATGGTCGATGAGAAAACAGTTGGACTTTATGCCTTTGATGCCGTGTCAGGAGAGCAGCTTTGGATGCGATCATGGCCGGTTGGAGATGTGGACGAAATCCATCTGACCAACAGTCATGCGTACACAACGCCTGCTGCAGACGCTGATCGTGTTTACTTTTACTTTACGACGTTGGGCATGGTCAGCGTTGATGCCAAAACGGGTGCCGATGTCTGGCAACAGACTCTGCCGGTTCCCTATTTCGTATTCAAGTGGGGCGCTGGAATGTCGCCGGTTCTGCACGATGGTGTTGTCTATTTTGTGCAGGATGATGATCTGCACCCGGCGATGTATGCCTTCGATTCAAAGACCGGGACAGTTCTCTGGAAGGACGATCGCAATGACATGGCGGTCAACTATTCTCATCCCGTGATCTGTCATACCGATCATGGAGACGAGGTTGTCGTTGCCGGTACCGGACTGCTTGTTGGCTATCATCCTCGTACGGGTGAGCGACTGTGGCAGGCTCGCACTTTGCTGCGGAACATCAAGACGACTCCTGTCTGTCATGATGGAGTGATTTACATCTCGCTGCAGAGCAAGGGCATTGCCAGTCAGTGGCTGGCATCGATCGATCAGGCCGAGACCGGTAACAGCGATAACAAAATCACCAAAGACGAGGTGCAAGCCTTCTTCGGGAAGAGACCGGTTCCAGAGGCCTTTTACAAGAAGACATTCGATCGAGGCGACACTGATAAAGATGGTGATCTTGAAGGCGAAGAATTGGATGTCGCATTCCTTGCCCCAAATAACCGGGCCGGCGCATCGTTTAGTTCAGAGACCCCGGCCGATGAATTTGTGATGGCGGTGAAAGGTGGTGGACGTGGTGATGTGACCGCGACTCATTTGCTCTGGAAGCATTCCACGAAGCATACCGATCACATTGTTTCGCCACTTGTCGTGAATAATCGAATGCTGCTGGTCAAGGAAGGTGGGATCGCGACCTGTTTTGACACAGCAGAAGGCAAGTCTGTCTTTGGGCCTGCTCGGATCAACAATGCTGCGAATTATTTCGCGTCGCCGGTGTATGGCGACGGGAAGATTTACATCGCCAGTGAGAACGGCAGCATTGTAGTGTTGCAGGATGCTCCGGAACTGAAGATCCTTGCCGTGAATGACATGGGCGATCCGGTTCTGGGATCACCTGCCATTGCTGACGGTGCTTTGTTCGTGCGAACACGAAAACAGCTGTTGCGGATTCAGTAGGTTGGGCGTGTTCCGGGCGACTGTTTTCGCAGTCTAATTGATACCCGTAAATTCGTTCGTCCTCAACTCGTTTGCAATAGATAGCCCCGGCGTCGGGGATCACTGTTCCGGATTTGTTGCCGGAACTGTCCACAATGACTCTTGAAATAGAAATCGGCGTAACGGAAGTCTCATGAGAAAAAGTAAGACGCTCGCCAAGATTCGTCGGAACGAACCTGTTCGCATGTGTTGCCTTGGGCACTACATCCCGGCCTTTGTTAAGCAGGCTGCTCATTTTGGTTTTGACTGCATCTGGCTGGATCTGGAGCATCGCAGCATGCCTGATCGCGATGTTCAGAACCTTCTGACGCATTCGCATCTGCACGACATCGACATCATGCTGCGGCCGCCAACGCTCGAAAAGACGCGGCTCTATCGATATCTGGAAGACGGAGCGACCGGGCTCATGATTCCTCTTGTCAACACCGCAGAGAAGGCCCGGATGCTTGTTGATGCTGTCAAGTTTCCTCCGATCGGTGATCGAGGTCTTGATGGAGCGGGACTCGATGCCGATTACATGGTTGATGGTGCTGACGTCTTTACGTCGGAAGCGAACCGAGAGACATTTCTGGTTGTTCAGATTGAAACTCTGGAAGCAGTCAACAACATTGAAGAGATCGCTGCTGTTCCCGGTCTCGACGGTGTGTTTATCGGTCCCGGCGACCTGGGGCTTCGACTTAAGCTTAGCGACGGTTCGATGACCATGGAGAAGTGCTTCGAGAAGGTTGCTGCCGCCTGCAGTAAGAATGGCAAAGCCTGGGGTGCACCGGCGGGGACGCCGGAAATCCTGAAGCAGCGACATCTTCAGGGCGGACAACTGATGAATCATGGCGGTGAATTTGGTGCGATCATGAGAATGCTGCAGGAGTGTTCTGCCGCGTTTGATGCGGCCAAATAGCGGCCCAAAAGTATTGCTCTTCGCGCCTGCTCAGGATGTGCCATGAAACTTCAGAACAAAGTTGCTCTCGTCACCGGTGCCGGACGAGGAATCGGCAAAGGGTGTGCGATTCAGTTGGCGATGAATGGGGCGGAGGTTGTCATCAACGATCGCCCCGGCAGCACTGATTTGCAGACGACTGCTGATGAGATTCGTGGGCTAGGAGGCGTTTGCCATCCGATCGCAGCAGACGTGTTTTCGCGAGCGGGCTGTGAAGGCTTGTTTAGTCAGATGATGTCAGCAGTGGGACGCGTTGACATTCTGATCAGCAATCCGGCGTATAGTCGTCGAGGAGCCTTTCTGGATTACACTCCTGAGGATTTCGAACGCACAATTCAGGGCACGCTGACCAGTGGCTTTCATATGAGTCAATTAGTCAGCCGGCAAATGGTGGCTCAGGGGCGTGGCGGCAAGATCGTGTTCATCTCAAGCGTTCAGGCGGAAATGCCCATTGGCCTCTGCGTGGCTTATGGTGCAGCGAAAGCTGGACTGAATCACATGATGAGATCCATCGCGGTGGAGCTTTGTTCGCATCGCATTAATGTCAACGCCATCGAGCCCGGATGGATCGACACTCCTGGTGAGCATGTGACTTTCTCGGAAGAAACGATCGCAGCCGAGGGGCAAAAACTTCCCTGGGGACGATTGGGGTTGCCGGAAGACATTGGTCGAGCCGCTGTATTCCTTGTTTCGGACGATGCTGACTATATCACAGGTTCTGTGTTGCCGGTCGATGGCTGTTTTCGATTCAAGGATTGCCGTGTTGAACTGGTTCCACAGGTGCAGGTTAAGTCATGACGGTTTCACTGCGACAGTTTCGGTTTCAGAATGGCCCCGCTGCTCCTCATCTGTTGATTACTGGGGGAGTTCACGGGGATGAGTTTGAACCCATCGCGGCTATCACGACATTGATCCGAAGTTTTCGCGCGGACGATTCAACGGTGCAGGGTTTTCGAGGCACCGTGACGCTGGTGCCGATTGTCAATGAGTCGGCTTTTTTGCGAGGCCATCGATGTGGTGAGGATGGCAAAGATCTGGCTCGCATATGTCCCGGTCGAGAGGATGGAACTGTTACGGAGCAGACGGCGTGGGCGTTGAGCGAACTGATTCGTTCGGCAGATTATTATATCGATCTGCATACAGGCGGGACCGAGCTTTCGGTGTATCCGCTTGCCGGTTACGTGATGCATGCTAATGAGCAGGTTCTGAGTGATCAGCGGCGAATGGCGAAGGCGTTCAATTTGCCGGTCATCTGGGGGACATCACCGCATCTGGAAGGGCGTAGTCTTTCGGTCGCTCGTGATTGCAATGTGCCCGCGATTTATTGCGAGTATCTCGGCTCAGCCACCTGTCTCGCCGCAGGAGTCGACGCCTATGTCGAAGGTTGCCTGAACGTCATGGCTGAACTGAAGATGCTTGGTCGAGCAGCGTCTCTCGATCGAGTTGCTTACGTCGTGGAAGATACGAATCCTGGTTCTGGCCATATGCAGGTTTGTAATCCGGCGCCCTGCACTGGTTACTTTCACACATCGCTCAAGCCCGGAGATCGAATTCGGTCCGGGGATGTTATGGGCATCGTGATACCGCTGGATCAGACTGAACCGAAGCCCATCATTTCGGAACAGAATGGAATTGTTCTTGTCCTCCGCACATTTCCCCGAGTGCAGCAGGGTGACTCGGTGGGCGTCATTCTTGACGTGTGATGTCTGCTAAGAAAGGTCCAGGAAAAATTTAGAGCTGCCGGAAGTTCATCACAATCGCAAATTCGGCCAATCCGACTGGTCAGAGCGATGTACTACTGCCAAATTTTGCCGGAATCCAACGGTTCGGTGCTGGATGTGATTGTTCATTTTTTTTGATTCTTCGGCGTCCTCAATTCAAATTATCGGGCAGTGAGTGTCTGGCTATTATTGTGAAGCGTGACAAAGCGTGAAGCACCAAATGGTCTTCCTTTTCTGCGCCCACTCTGACGATTCACGGAGAATTAGCCATGGTGAACACAAACAGTTTAAGCCGAAAGGCAACCAGGAAAATCGACTTGCGGCTGGCGAAATGTGAGGGTACTAATACAGAGCGATATCCTCATCGAATTCAGTCTGCGATCACGCGACAACGTCTTGTGTCTATCACAGGGACGACAGACGACGATCTGCTCGACCAACTGCTTGATCTGGGATTCAACGAAGACAATCTGGAGGCCATACGATATGCGCCGATTGCTGAGGTTGCCTGGGCGAGCGGTAAGGTGACTCAGTTTGAGCAGGTGTTTGCAGTCAGTGCTGCACTACAATCGGACATGCTTAACGTTCCCGCCGCATTTGATTTGTTTCAATCC
>CANHVD010000379.1 GCA_947463775.1 Planctomycetaceae bacterium
GCCTCGTGGACGAAGGGCGAATTCATCAGGAACAGGGCTTGTGTCGGAGTCGTTGTCGGTTGTCGAGTTGCAATACTTTGGTTGGGATCCGCAGCATCGAACAACGCGAGGTACGGATGCCGTCGGTTTCGCTGCACCATCAAGTAGACGCTGCGATGGTTTGAATCGTAAACCGCGTGGAATGGATTGTGGATGGTGAAAGCCCATGTATCCACCGCAGGAAACGGATGAGATTCTGGCACGTTGCGATCAAGTCGACCACTGACTGCAAGCATGGCGTCGCGGATCGATTCGGCATCCAACGAACGTCGTGAATACCGCCAGTGCCAGCGATTGCCGGGATCGGCCGCGAGGTTCGCTTCGTCGTCAACGCTGGCCAACTGATACGTTCGCGAATTCATGATCAACCGATGCAGAGACTTCACCGACCAACCCGATGCAATGAATTCACCGGCTAGCCAGTCGAGCAACTCCGGATGCGTCGGTCGCTCACCACGTGAGCCAAAGTCGCTGGGAGTTGTGACGAGAGCTTCGCCAAAATGCCACTGCCAAACGCGGTTCACGAAGACGCGGGCTGTCAGGGGGTTAGTGGGCCGGGTGATCCAATTCGCCAGTTCAAGTCGACCACTGCCAGAACCAGCAGGAACAACTTCGCCACCGAGCACTTCAAGATTCCGGCGCGGGATTTCGTCGCTGAGCCGATGTGGCTCGCCGCGCAGTTGAAGACGACTATTCGTGGGCGAACCTTCGGCGACTCCATACGCGACCGGATATGACAACTCCATCGAGACAACTTGCCGGCGTTCCGTTAGTGTCTTGATCTCGACATCGAGCGCCGCCATCCGTTGTTGAGCGTCTGGTTCTACCGATCGAGGAACGACCGGCCCTGAATCGGGCGTACCAAATGCTGTTTCACGAAGTCCGAGGTTGTCGAGGTCTCGTGCACATGCTGCTCCTGCAACATGCCCAAGTCCGTCACAGATGAAGCAGTCAATGACACCGTCCCAGTTTGGCCCCGTCTGCTTATCTTGAAAGACGGTCAGGTCATCCCGTGTGCCAATGATGCCAGTGTACGTCTTCGCAGCCGGGTCAATCGTCAGTCGCAGCGTGTACCAAGTGCCAGGCGTGAGCTGTCGAATGACTTCCCAATTGGAGCCGTTGCGAATCGCAAATTCCATTGCTGTCACGCTGCATTCAACCGCCAGCGACTCAACAACACCGCGACCAACGAAGAACCGAAATGCGCCCTTCTCGTTCGCATCGACTGCTCGAAAATCGATCGTGAAGTGCATCTGTTTGTCAGGCGCTGCCCGCAAGCCGTTTTCGAAAACGTATCGCAGGCCATCGTTTGGTTGGCCGCTTCCGAGCCGAACGCCCAATTTTCCTTGAGGGTGAATATGGTCAAACGGACTCTGTGCCTCGGCGGTCACCTCGATCGGCCCCGCGCTGAACCAGGGTTTTCCGGGCGGTTTTCCGGACTGCTGAGCCTCGAATCCCAGGTCCACTCCACCGGTCTGAGAATCCGGGTCAAGTTCCGACCGCTTGCGTTTGAGTGCAGCCATTTCATTGTCGAGGCGAGCGAGTTCTTCGGCCTTCGCTTTCTCCAGTTTCGCAACTTCATCGGGAGGCACGAGTGGCGGGAAGTGCGCAGGACGTTTCTGCTCTTCGCCGCCAGGAAAAGCCCACTGCGTGCTTTCCATGATTCCATAAAGTGCATAGTAGTCAGCGGCTGAGACGGGGTCGTATTTGTGATCGTGGCATCTTGCGCAGCCCAATGAGAGTCCCAGCAGAGAACGACCGACCGAATCAATGGCATCGCCAAAGTCCAGATACTGATAGTCGGGCGACGCCTTGTATCCGTAGCGTTTTCCGATCGCCAAAAATCCCGTCGCAGTGACTCGATCGGCATACTCTTCAGCCGGGCCTTCGAGAGCAAGGATATCGCCAGCGATCTGGTCACGGACGAATTCGTTGATGGGTTGGTCGCGGTTAAAAGCGTTGATCACCCAGTTGCGATACTTCCCGGCTTCGCGCACCGGATAGTCGGCTCCATCGCCAGCTGTGTCGGCATATCGAGCCACGTCGAGCCAATGTCGTCCCCACCGTTCTCCGTAGGCAGGCGACTGAAGAAGTCGATCGATCACTGTCTCAAAAGCGTCGGCAGATTCATCGCGTAGAAAAGCATCGATCTCATCGGGTGTCGGCGGAAGTCCAGTCAGATCGAACGTCGCTCGGCGAATCAGGGTGCGTTGATCGGCGTCGGCGACGGGCGACAATTCGTGCTTCTTCAACTCAGCGAGAACAAACGCATCGATTGAATTCCGCGACCAATGATCTGCAGCGTCTTGCGGTGGGGCGACAGCTTCCAGGGGTTGGAATGACCAAAACGTCCGAGACTGTTCGAGACTCATTCGTTCCGAAATTGATGCAACTGACTCACGTCGAGGATCAGCAGCACCGCGTTGGACCCAAGCTTCGAGATCCGCGATCTCTGCCGCTGTCAGTTTTTTAGTGTCAGGTGGCATTTGTAAATCGGGATTATCATGGCGCACAGCCTGAATGAGTAAGCTCTTATCAGGCTCGCCCGCAATAATGGCATCACCACGATCACCGCCGCGCATCCACGCGTCGCGTGAATCGAGCCTCAGTCCACCCTCTTGTTTTTTTGCACCGTGACACTCCAGACAGTGCTTGACCAACAAAGGTCGCACGCGTGCCTCGAAGAAGTCATCGTCGCTTTCCGCGCGACAAGCAGATGTGATGAACAGACTGCATAGTGTTACACATGTCGTAACGCATGGCCGCGTCATTCTCACGAACTTACTCATTAAATGATTCATGCAGAACGACTTTCAAGAAGAGGGCGATATCGTCTGGCTACCGCTCGCGTACACATGGTCCCGGTTGAAGTCGGCGTGACCTTTAACCAAGTTCACGCCAGCAACTCATCTCTCACTCTGCCGGTGCCTGCGATGGGGTGAGGTCGTCCTTGTTGGTCGGGGATGGTGGCGGATTCGTCGTAGCCCAGAAGGTGATAGGCTGTTGCCTGCATATCTTTCGGGGAAATCGGGACATCTGCCACGTCGCCGCCGATTGAGTCTGTCGAGCCGACAACTCGGCCGCGTGCCATGCCTCCGCCGGCGAAGACCGACGAGTAAGCTCGCGACCAGTGATGGCGGGCACCACCGGTTGGCTTGGAATCGATTTGCGGTGTACGACCATGTTCGCTGGTACACAGAACCAGCGTCTCATCCAGCAAGCCTCGATCATCCAGATCATTGATTAACGCGGAATAGCTTTGATCAAAGACTGGCAGAAGATAATTTTTCAGACGAGGAAAATGGTTGGAATGAGTATCCCAGACGGACGCGCCGTGTGGTCCGAACGGATCCCAGAAGACGGACACAAATCTGGCTCCTGCTTCCACCAGACGCCGCGCGGCGAGCATTGACTGACCGAACAATGTCATGCCGTAGCGATCACGCAACGAGTTCGATTCCTTGCTGACATCGAGTGCCTGACGAATGCGATTGGAGCCTATAAGCGATAAAGCCCGCTGCTGATGATCGTTGTAGTTTCCGATCTCCAGTGCGCGGTCCATCATGGGTCGAGCAGTGTCGAACTGTTGCAGCAGATGTACGCGAGCATCGAAGCGAGATGTTGAAAGCTCTGGAGGGAGTTGGCATCCTTCGGACAACTGAAACTGTGATGACCTGAGAATTCCGGCATGAGGATCGAGAACGTTATCTGTCTGTCCGTCGGCATTAAGCTTCGGTACGACCACCGTTCCGGTTCCGTCAAAATCGGACCAGAAAGGATCGAAGCTGTTTCCAAGGAACGCACCATAAGGACCGGCTTGAGTGGTCGAACTGCCCTTCGAACAGAATCGCCACGGCAGACCGATATTTCTGGGCAGCGTTGGCGACCGTTCTCCCAAACGGCGGCCATCGAGATAGTCCACGACGGAACCCATGAACGGCCATTGCTGTGGATCACGGGGGCTGGTTTCCAGCGGAATACTGTAGGTCGGCATTCCAGTCATCACATAAGCACAGCAGTGAATGGGATATTCATGAGTCATCGAACGCACGACAGTAAGTTTGTCGGCCATACTGGCGATCTGCGGTAAGCCTTCGCAGATCTGCAGGCCCGGGACCACGGTGTCGATGGCCTTCATCTCTCCCTGAATTTCAGAGGCCGCTTGTGGCTTAGGATCGAATGTTTCGTGTTGTGGTGGAGATCCGAACAGGAATACAAAGATGCAGGCTTTGGCTTTGCTGCCGGGAATTGCTGCAGCCGGTGAAATCGGCGATGCGGAAACCGGCATTCCGGCATTCAACCCGAGTGCGCTGATGCCTCCGATGTGAAGCAGATCACGACGTGTGATGCCATTGCAGAGCGTTTTCCGGCTGCCGGAAAGATTGAGCATCGGCGATCTCCAGGTCGTGTATGAGTTGAAGTCTCCTGTCGGCGGAGCGACAGGTGTACTGTACGCCCGTCGCTCCGTCGACGGGAAGAGCCGCAGACCGCTTATCCTACGGCAGAAAGTTGACAGAATCCAGATTCATCAGGCCTCCCGCCTGATTCGGGTGAGTAAATCGGACTATCAAATCATGTCGACCTTCTGCCGGCATGAGATCAATGGTTCGTTCGTAAAACTGTTCCCATTGGCCGTTCACTTCGATTTCTGTTGACGCCAGCAACGGTCCGTCCGGTTGATCGAGTCGCACTTCGATGGATCCACCTGAACCTGCGGAGGCAATCTTCAGAGTCACTCCATGAATCTGATCCAGCGACATGTTTGCGAATCGCAGGTAGTGACCATGGTTGATGCCTCCGATGAACCTTCCGCCTCCGGCATTTCCGGAACCCAGAATCTGTGGCCCCTGGACTTCATCTGCCGTCTCGGCTTCGACAAGACGCTGACGTAGATAAAGAACGGCTGATGCATTGAGGGCCGGAATCATCCCTGCTCCTCGATCCGAATAGTTGGCCTCGAGTTTGTAATGCCCGGGCTTCGCAGCTTCTTCTGCTGAGACTGGAATCTCGTTGTTGAACCCTGGGAAGACTCTGACGAGACCTGTTGGTTCAAGACTGTAAATCCAGCCCACCATTTCTCGAATCTCATCAATTGTGTGATGCGAATGAGGAATCATCGGGACCTTACCCCAGACTCCGGTTGAGCCTTTGATAACTCGTTGAACAGAAGCTTCGAGTGCTCCTTCTTTGCCACGATACTTGTTCGCAACTTCAAGCAGCGGAGGACCAACTCGTTTCTGATCGACGGCATGACAGTTAAAACAATCGCTGCCCTTCATGCGGCGCATGCCCATCGGGCCTTGATCAGCAGCTTCCGGGCTGCCATTGGCCGAAGGAACAGGCCCCGGCGAGAAAACGGCATTCACCGAAACTCGTCCAGGCGATTCCGGATCAATGGGCTCGGCATGTCCTTGATCGATCTGTTCGTCGTCGTTTGTTCCATCCTCAACATCGGCTACAACCAGTTCATAGCGAATCGGTTGTTGCGGATCGAAGAAGTCGCCAGACAGAGGTTTTGCAAATCGAATCGTCGGACGTTCGTTGCCGACAAGAACCGGGACTGCTGAGGACTGGCTGGCTCCCTGCGAATCCGTCACAACAAGTTCGACGTTGAAGACACCCGTGTCGTTGATTGTGACTTTAGGATCTGCTTCGTTCGAAAGAACCTTTGGAGCCGCTGATGGTTCGGCTGTATTGATCAATCGCCATTCGTACGTCAAGTTGTCTCCCGAGTCCTTATCGAACGTCCCTTTGCTCGACAGGGAAACCTCCAGAGGTGCACGGCCGATGTTGTTTTCGACGGAGGCGACTGCGATTGGAGGCCGGTTGCCTCGAACATAATCGATCCGCACAAGACGAGCGTCCGCATTCACGCCCCAGGTCTCTCCATATTCCATGACATAGAGTGATCCTTCGGGGCCAAAAGTCATGTCGACCGGCCGCACGAATTTGTGTTGTGGCATGAACGGTTCAATCGACTTTACATCGCCCTGCTCATCC
>CANHVD010000380.1 GCA_947463775.1 Planctomycetaceae bacterium
GTTCTCCCGGTGTTATGAATGAGTCGCTCGGGAAGCACGACGGCCGGCGGTAGATTATTGATTCGCTTTGGGACAGCATCACCAACAATGGAAGCGATGGAAGGCCAGTCCGTCGACTGCGGCTTGACCGCACTATAATTCGGCGGCATCGGCGTTCGGCCGGTCAGAATACACGTGTGCCCCTGCGAATGCTCATTGTGCGGAGTTGTCAGCGAACGAATCAAACTCCAGTTCTGACTGCGAGCGGCCAGCATCGGCAGATGTTCTGTGACGAACACTCCGGGAGTTTGCGTTGCGATGGCTGAAAACTCGCCGCGAATATCGGCCGGTGCGTCGGGCTTTGGGTCAAAGCTGTCGTGCTGAGTAAGTCCGCCGGAGAGAAAAACAAAGATCACGGACTTGGCCGTGCGACCAGTTGCCGGTTGAGAAACGACATCCGCCGCCTGCAACGCCTGCAAGTGATTCATGCCAAGCCCCAGCAGCCCGACCGATCCCGCCTGAAGCATTGTTCGGCGTTTCATACCCAAGTGCTGCGGGTTCGATTGTTGAGGATTCAAAGCTGACATTCACCGCTCCTCGATCACATTTCCGGTACCAGCAAATCCGTCTTTTCGATGCAGAGATTTCCGACAGTGTAAAGAAATCTCTCGCCCTCGACCTCTCCAAATTCAGATTTTTGGGCGGATCAAACAAGGTGCCGAATCAACGGCGCCGAATTCCTTCGCCATCAGACGAGTATCAATCAGCCCATGAATCCCATTCAAACGACTCCGTTTCGCGGAGCGCTCTCAGCCAATAGGCGGAGCTCGTGATTCGAATCTGCAACGTCGTCGGATCCGGTTGCTCAACGGCAATCTGCCAGATAATCGAGTCAGCATCCGCGACTATTCCAGTGGCGATCTGATCACCAAACAGTCGATTCAAAATGGCAGACTCATTCATTCCCGCCGAGATCATCCGGACCAGAATAGCGCGATCCATTTCGTTGTTGAACAATGCCAACTTGGATGCATCGTCGCAATGAATGCTGAGAGTGACTCGCAGAGCATCTGGAACAGGAAACGCCATGGAATTGACGGAGTTCAACATACTCGCGACAGCGAACATGTCCTGATGCAGCGAAAGGTCCGCAGACTGCTCCCAGAGACGTTCGTGCTGGCTGTCAATGCTGTAGTTCCTGATCTGCCCCCCGCTGAGTTTTGTCCCCACCTTGTACTTCAACAACACTGCTGCTGCGTCAGGAGGATTCAGGTCCTGCAATGCGAAGAGAGTCATGTCTCGCAACTCGCCAATATCCATCTTCGCGGCGTCGGCAATGTCGAGCGATGTCAGAATGGACACGTAGTCCTTCGGCATCCAGCTTTGCTCAAGTTCAGTCAGCTCTTCAAACTCGTCCACTCCAACGCGGTACTTCGTCATTCAGGTCGTCCTAAGGTAGAAAGCAGGATTGACCTCTGAGTGTAGCAGAGTCGTTGCAGAACAGAGTGCGTACCGCTGACGAAAACAAAACGAAAGAGTTTTCGATGTCGCTGCAGTGCGAGACTTGCTCAGCAGCATCGGACTGATGATCCTGCATCATGATGCCGCCTGCAGCTGGAATACTCTCAGTCCTGTTGAAACTCTGGAGAATTGAAATGCCTATTCGCAACGCTGTCTGCGTTTGTCGCCGGTTGTTCGTTTTAGCCACTACTGTGGCTCTGTTTGTTCCGCTCGTCTTGCTGTCGTCAACAAGCGCCGACGAGAAAAGCAAACCAAAGTCTGCCGCCAAAGCTCCTGCGGCAGGTCAGGCCGAAGTGAAGTTGCCTGCTGGCGTAAAGCTGGAACGAGATATCTCCTATATCCCCAACGGCGACGAAGCTCAGCGACTGGACATTTACCTGCCGGAGAAAGCTTCAGAGAAGCCATTGCCGCTCGTCGTCCATATCCATGGCGGAGGCTGGAAGGGAGGAAGCAAGTTCCCTTGTCCGGTCGTGGCCATGGTGAACCGCGGTTACGTCGTGGCGAGCATTGAATATCGTTTCAGTCAGAAAGCTCTGTTCCCGGCTCAGATTCAGGATTGTCAGGCGGCAATTCGTTGGCTCCGTGCCAACGCGAAAACTTACAACATCGATACGGAGCATGTTGGGGTTGTGGGCGGCTCCGCTGGCGGACACCTTTCCGCGCTTGTCGCAACGGCTGGTGGAAAAAACGCGTTTTCAAAAATTGGCGGCAACGATGATCAATCAGACCGTGTGCAGTGCGTTATCGATATCTTTGGGCCGACAAACTTCGCCACGGTTATAGAGCAGGCCGAAAACGACAAGAACGTGCGCAACATCTTCAAGTTCAATACTCCCAGTGATCCGTATTCATCCCTTATTGGTGTCGGTTTGAACGAAGACAAAGCAAAGACCGACGCTGTTAGCCCGGTCACTTATGTCAGCGACGATAACCCACCCACTTTGATTCTCCACGGGACTCATGACACGCTTGTTCCGTATGCTCAGAGCGAAGAACTGGCTGCGGCTTTGAAGACCAAAGGTGTCCCCGTCTGGCTGCAAACGCTGCCAGGTTCAGGCCATGGTGGCGGAGGTTTCGGGAAGCCTCAGATTGTGTTGCTAATGCAGAACTTCTTCGACAAGTATCTGAAGGGCTCCGACATCGAGATCAAACTGGTTCCGGAAGCTGAAGTCGCCATCTGAGTTTAACGCCCAACAAAGAATCACGTCCGTAGCCGGATTCGTGAGAATTCGGGCGAGCCTATGAACTCGCACGAGTTCAGCTACGTCCTTTTCTTATCCAAAGGTCCACTAACGCACTCGAACGATAAATCGACACGACTGGACGGAGGAAAAAAAAATGTTCCGAGCGATTATTCTTATGGCCGTGATTTCAACAGGGATGGTATGGATAGCCACAGCACAGGAATCACCCCCTGTGTCGAACCCACCAACCACAATCCTGCCGGGAGCACGAATTGAAATTAATGCGGCCACGTTTCCTTCTATTCAAGACGCTTTTGATGCCATTCCTCCGGAAGGCGGGGTCGTAAGAATTCCGCCGGGTACCTTTGAGATCTCTCAGCCATTGGTTCTGTCTCGCAGTGATGTGCTGATTCAGGGAGCCGGAGCGGCAACGCACATCAAGAACATGAACATGGAAGGTCAGCCAGCTCTGGTGGTGAAACATCCGGATGGTGAAAAGGTCAAATCAGCCGATCAGCTATGGCGAGTCATGCTGAGCCAGTTTCGCATCACTGGTCAGGAGAAAAGCGGGAACGGGATAGAAGCTATTTTCGTAAACGAAATCTTCCTGCAGGGATTAACTGTCAGCTATCACGGCGGCGATGGAATCAAGCTGGACCGTTGCTATGAGGATGCTCGCGTCAACGCCTGCCTAATGACTTACAACAAACAGACAGGACTCAACCTGCCCGGCTGTCACGACATTGTGGTCTCAGCCAACCAGTTTGAAGAAAATCGTGATGCTCTGCACTGTTTCGACGCCTTCAATCTCTGCATGACCGGAAACTGCGTTGATGATCATCTGGGAGATGGCGTTGTGATTGAAAACACCTATGGCTCAGTCGTCTCAGGAAACATGATTGAAGAATGTGATGGTCGAGCGATCGTGCTGGCTCGCGACTGTTACGGCATCACGCTGTCCTCCAACGTGATTGCTCACAACGGTGGCGGAATCGACCTGATTGATGCCCACGGCTGTGCCGTGTCCGCGAACACGTTTCCGCTGCTGAAGATGCCACCTAAAGCCAAAGATGGCACTCAGCCCTCGCAACTGGAAACTCGTTGCCTGCGAATTGGCAAAGACAGCAGTCGAATTACCGTCAGCGGCAATAGTTTTAGCGACAGCTATATCGGAGAAGGGGCAGTTCAGAGGAAACTGAATGATCAATTGGCGGGCGGCATCGTCCTTGAAGGAACACGCGACGTGAACATCAACGGCAACACGTTCTCCAGCGTCCCCAAAGCCGTGGAAACACGAGGAGCCGCCAGCGAGAACGTGCAGTTCAGCGATAATCTGCTGATTGACGCACCAAGCGATCTGGCGCCGTAGTCGACGACAATGTGCAACGGGATCTGCCACTTTCTATGGAGTGGCAGGTTCTCGGAAGCGAAATGAATAGAAATCTGCGTCCCGCATTACAACGCGCATTCGCACGGGTTTGCCGACAAGCTCTTTCAAAGAGGTGCCCGACTTCCACGTGACGACGCGATCCAGTTCGTTGCCAATCTGTTCCTGACAATCGGCCAATGCAAAGCCCGGCAGGGCAGTACCGTCGGGACTCTGGAGTTCGAAGCGAAGTCCTCCGCCCGCTGATGTGGAAAAATTGATCTCGAGAGCGTCACCGGCAAAGGTGAAGGGCTTGGTCAGCAATTCACCGTCTTTAACACCAGCACGCACCGAAGCAAATCCATCCAGTCTCAGACTGTAGCGCCGAACATGCGACGTTGGCTGAGCATAGTCCTGACTGACATAAAGAGATAACTCTGCCGGTCCGGTCTGCACCAGATTCAATGCAGGATAATTGGTTCGAGACACCCAGTTCTGTGGCCCAATCCCAGGGCGGAGAAATCCTTCAAGGTACGTTCGATCATAAATGTGACCTCCGCGCGATGACAACAAAACAGCATCGGACGTATCTTTGAAATATCCTGGATTCACTTGCAGCGCCGCGGCCTGCTGTTCATTCAAAACCTGGCGACCTTCAAAGAACCTGGCGGCGATGGCGAGGTAAATGTGAGGAGCTCGAGGGTACGGAGAGGTTTGATTGGTGTAGAGATTCTCGGCCGGTGCATCGGTCACTGCGACTCCATCGTCGTGAACCTGCTTCATCATTACGGCCTGCGACCATGTTCGAAAATCGTTGCTTGTTGAGCGAGCAATTCGACGAAGTCCGTCCCAAACTCGAAAGTAGCATACGTAACAGTTTTCAGAAGCAGACCAAAACACAAGGTTCTGCGAATCGAAGAGATGGTCGAATCGAAACGGCATCTGCTTTCCGGACAGAATGGGTTCGTTCTGCATCTTCGTCCACTTCAAACCGTCTGCGGAGATGTACGCAAACAACTCTTTGCCGGTTCCTCCGACAGCCTTGTATCGCTCTTCGGGGGGAACTCCCGGTCGAGCATCCAGCATGGGACAGAAGTTGTGAGTCACGGGAGCGGCATCGGCCAGCACAATATTATTGGCTGACGTGCCACCATACTCGAACAGCCCCAGCTGTGGCTTCGTCCACGTGATGCCATCTTCGGACTCAGCCACGCAGGTTCGTTCGTGTTCGCTGCCATCGAGACCCTGTTCAGAGATTCCTCGATAGTACATCCGCAGCTTGGCACCGTCCTGAATCATCGTCACGTATCCGGCCTGCGGGCCCTCCCAGCGAGCGTCGAAACGCAACACAGCCCCTTCGTCATGCGGTGCATGAAGCTGAAGGCTGGCATTCGACAATCGGTCAATCAAAAATCGATCGACGAATAGTTCGCGTCGTGTTCCGAGGGCGATCGGATCGGCTGCCGTTGCTATTCGCGAATCGAAAACGTGCAATGGCCCGCAAAACGCGGCTATTGCAAGACAAAACGACAGAATTCCGAAACGCCGAGGTGACTGTTTTTTAACCATCATGGCCATTGCGGTCCGTGGGAGAAGAGCGAGGAGAGAAGTCGGTGTGTAGAATTGTGGTGGCGCTGCAGTGTAGACTCAGAGCAGCCGAGCGCACAGGAATCCCGATTTGAAGGGACCTCGCTCGCACCGGAACCAGATTCTTCGGACATTTTTTAACCGAGACCCAACATGTATACCCTGCGCATGGCAAAACGCGTGCTGTTCGAAACGAACAAGCGACTGCTGTGGAAGCTTGTCTGGAACATGGGCGTTAAAGGGTCTTTGTCCGTGATGAAGCATCGCAGCCGGATGAAGAAAGGGCAGTTCTTTCCTCCGTTTCTGTACGTCTCCATCATCAACAGCTGTAACCTGCGTTGCCAGGGATGCTGGGTCGA
>CANHVD010000381.1 GCA_947463775.1 Planctomycetaceae bacterium
CGTGCTGCTCAGCCATCAGCGTGAAATGAGTCACCAGGAAATCAATTTGTTCATCGCGTGAAGGTTCAAAAGGAATCGTGTCGCCGGCGAGAAGGCTCTGAATGCGGCGGAAGATCCAGGGATCCAGCATGGCTCCTCGTCCAATCGCCACGGCCGCGCAGCCGGTGTCCTTCATCATCGAAATGGCTTCGGCCGGAATTCGCACGTCTCCGTTGCCGATGATCGGCATTGACCGGACTGCACCGACGGTGTCTCGAATGGCATCGCGATTGACCGTGCCGTGAAACCCCTGGCTGCGAGTACGTCCGTGAATTGTAACCGCCGCGACGCCGATGTTTTCGAAAGCCGCGGCCAGCTCGGGAGCTGTGATCGCAGCTGAGTCCCAGCCCAGTCGCATCTTCACCGTGACCGGCAGATCAACCGCTTCGAGCACTCGGCTCACCATCGTCACCGCGCCGTCGACGTTGCACATCAGGCGAGCACCACCGCCGGAGCTGTTGACCTTGGCCATGGGGCAGCCCATATTGATATCGATGGCTTCGTAGCCATGATCTTTCAACCAGCGAGCTGCCTTTACCAGATGAATCGTCTCGCCACCGAAGATCTGTACCGACAAGGGACGATCTTCCGGGCACGTCTGGACAAGATCCATCGACTTCGGTCGTTCGGACCACAACATGGATGCCAGCACGAGGTCTGTTGTTGCCAGGCCAAGACCACCCGTGCGGCGCAGGACTAATCGAAAGGCCAGTTGCGTGTAGCCAGCCAGAGGAGCGAGGAAGAACCGCGTAGAGAGAACTCGTCCGCCGATTGTGATGGGCGTTGCTGCAAACTGTTCGACGGTCATCTCGCTGGCCGACGTATTTGAGGAGATTACAAGAGGCTGGTTCATTGGCTGCTCTTCCAGCCCAGATTGATCAGAGCCTGTCGCGTTTCCATGACGGGCAACCCGATGACATTCGTCAGGCTGCCTCGCAGTTGAGTCACGAACGCGGCGGCAAAACCCTGGATGGCATATCCGCCCGCTTTGCCGAGAGACTCTCGTGTGGAAACGTACCACTCAATGAGTTCATCGTTGATTTCACAGAACGTGACAGCGGACTTCACGATGCAAGTGCTGGTTTGGCCCAGTTGGGAGACAAGAACTCCCGTCCAGACTTCGTGAGTTTGATTAGATAATCGATTGCGGAGCCATTCTCGGACATCATCCTGCCATCGATCAGGTTCGGGCTGGCCGAGAACCACGCGCTGCTCGCGGTTGATCTCAGCGACGACGATGGTGTCGGCTACAACCACGAACGGGGCAGAATCGACGGAGGCGAATACTTCGTTCGATGTATCAGCCGCGATTTGCTGACAGACGTCGCTGTGTTTCAACTGGACGATATCCAGCAGGCGATGTTCGATTTCCGTTTCCTGATGCAGACCGAGAAAGCCAGGTTCTTCGGGAGTAGCGGGCGGCTTGATGACAAGCTGGTCATGGCCCACGATGGCTCCCAGCAGTTCTTTTCGTCGTGGAGAACGCGAACCGAGAATCACTTGTGGTGAATTCTGAATGCTATGGTCGTGAGAACTTGCGGTGATCATGGAAAAGTCTGCAAACGATCGTGTGGGCGATTTTGTATCTCGGTCTGAAGTGTAACATAGCGATGGTATCCCGAGCGACCTGCGGGATTCGAATCATCCGGAGGAACCATGACTGAAGAACTCACAGCCTTTCACGAAGCCGGGCATGCTTACGCCGCGATTTATGTCGGTGCGCGAGTCCAGTCGGTGACGATTGATCCGGACAATGATGACGGTCCGAATCGATTTGGCGATACGGTTGTGCTCTGGAGTCGTCGTCGATTCTCACAGAAGGACATGGCGGAGAAGGCCGCATGGGTAGCTTTGGCGGGGCCGGTGGCCGAAATGGTTTACACTCAGAAGCCGTTTCACCCAGCGACTGTTGCGGAGTGGAGCCAGGACTGGGAAACCGCCTTTGAGTCGCTCGAACATGTCCGCAACGTGCAGCATCGGCTGGCTCAGTTGGAGCGTTACACGATTGAGTTGTATCAGGCGTTTCAGGATGACAATCACTGGGCCGCGATTGGAGCCATCGCCGACAGCCTTCTGGCTCATGAAACGCTGGACGAGGAAATGTTGCAGGAGATTGTGGAGCCGTGGATCGGGGAGGTGTGAGTTGCTTTCGTGGTTGAGACATCCTCCATGGGCAGATTTGAGATCTCAAATTTGAAATCTCAAATCAACAACCCGCTTCAAGACCTCGGTTGTACCTCGAATTCGGCCGCTGTAAATTGCTGCGGCGACTTTTCAGAGTCAGCATACCACCGGTCAATTCCACGTAAGTTTCAATAAAGGTTTTATCGACGATGTCAGACACAACGAACGGCAAACTCAATCGTAAGCTCCGGATGGCGCTGGTTGGCGGCGGGCAGGGATCATTTATCGGTCGAGTTCATGCGACGGCGGCCGTTCTGGACAATCGAGCGGCTTTGGTCGCGGGTGCTTTGTCGTCGGATGCAGCTCGAGCCAAAGCCAGTGCGGCAGCTTATGACATCGCGGAATCACGAGCGTACGGTTCGGTCGCCGAAATGATCGAAAAGGAGAAAGCTCTTCCTGCTGATCAGCGAATCGACTTCGTCAGCGTGGCGACACCAAACCATACCCACTTCCAGATTGCGAAGGCGGCCGCGGAGGCTGGCTTCAATGTGATCTGCGACAAGCCAATGACATTCGATTTTGCTCAGGCCGAAGAGCTGGTGAATGTTGTCGATAAGAGCGGCGTAGTTTTCGCCGTCAGTCACAACTACACCGGCTATCCGCTGGTGCGACAGGCTCGCGAAATGATTCTTAGCGGCGAGCTGGGTGAGATTAACGCGATCCGCTCCAACTACATTCAAGGCTGGCTGAGAACTCGTCTGGAAGCTTCAGACCAGAAGCAGGCGGCCTGGCGAACAGACCCCACGAAGTCTGGTGCAGCCGGTTGCTTCGGTGACATCGGAACTCATGCGTACAACCTTGGCCGTTACATGACCGGGCTGATTCCATCGAAGATCTCCTGCAACCTGTCGATCTTCGCGGAAGGTCGAGCATTGGACGATTACGGTCATGCGGTCATTCGCTACGAGAATGGTGCTGTTGGTACGGTCACTGCCAGCCAGATTTCACACGGTCGCGAGAACGATCTGTTTATCGAAGTGGACGGAACCAAGGGCGCGTTGTCGTGGCGTCAGGAAGAGCCGAACGTAATGATCGTGCGCCGCAACGGTTCGCCACATCAGATGTATACTCGCGATCCGAATGCTCCGTTTATGAACAGCATGGGCAAAGCGGCTTGCCGTCTTCCATCTGGCCATCCAGAAGCGTTCTTTGAAGCTTTTGCCAACGTCTATCGCTTTGCTTACGACTCAATGGTCGCTCGAGCGACAGGCGAGAAATTCGAAAAGAAGGATACGATTTATCCAAACGTCCATGACGGGGCTGAGGGGATGTACTTTATTCAGCAGTGTGTCGCCAGCAGCAAGCAGGACGGTGCGTGGGTACCGATGAAATATGCGGGGGCTCGCAAGTAATCACGTTCGTCATTCGTGTTGTTGATGATTGATGACAGGAAGATTTCGGGTGTCCCGGGATCTTCCTGTTTTTGTACATGGCGCCTCTGAAGGAACACATCAGGATTGAAGCCACGGACCGTTCATGTTCTCCGAGTGCTGATGTTTGCCAGCATTTTGCTGTGCATTCACTGGCAGCATCGTGAGTATCTCCAGCGCCAGGTGCGTGTTGAGAGTTGGTCTGATGTGCTTCCGGTCATTCAGGAAGTGTTACCCGAGGCGGATGTGGTTGTTGATAGTTCAACCGCAGAGGCCGCCATCGAAACAGCTGCTGAAGTGCGAGATGCCAATGGGCAGGCGATTGCTCGAGTTCTGCGAACGTCGCCAGCCGCTAATCATATTCTGGGCTTCTCCGGACCGACGGATGTTCTGCTGGTCATGAATCCGGATTCGAAAGTGATTGCGGTAAGGATTCTGTCCAGCCGGGATACTCGAGATCATGTTCAGAAAGTGCTCGACGATGAGCACTTTTTGCAATCGCTGGTCGGCCGGTCACGGCAGGAGTTACTCAACCTGCAGGATGTTGACGCAGTGTCCGGGGCGACGCTGACCAGTTACGCGATTCTGGAATCGATACGCTTTCGAGTTTCAAAGCTGAGCACTGACGGGGCTGGTCCATCGCGGTTGACGTCGTTGAAGTTCCCCGAGCCACCTCGGCTGGAAGATGTCAGTTTGCTGTATAGCGATGCGGCGAAAGTCGAGCCAGATGACGACAACACTGTGGTCTGGAAAGTTCTTGGCCCTGACAACGCTGAAATAGGAAAACTGCTGCGTGCATCACCTGCGGCGGACAATAATGTTGGGTATCAGGGGCCGACGGATGTGCTGATCGCGGTAGACGAACAAATGGCTGTTACGGGCATTGCTGTCGGTGTCAGTTACGACAATGAACCTTATGTCGGTTACGTCAGAGAAGATGAGTACTTCCGAAAGTTGTTCAATGGGCGAGATCTATCGTCGTTAGCCGCGATTGACGCGAATACGGTCGAAGGCGTTTCCGGCGCGACGATGACCAGCCAGTCTGTGGCTCGGTCACTGCGGCTCGCTGCTCAGGCCTCCGTGGATGAAGAAAAGGCTCGGGAGGCAGCGGAGCAGAAACAACGGTCGGCTTCTGCGGAATTATCAAACGGAGCAGCGAGTGGTCGAGCTGTGATTTCGCTGCGAGATGTGTCCACGATCGTGATCACACTCCTTGGAGTTGTTCTGGGGCTGACTCATTTGCGCGGTCGAAAGTGGCTGCGGATTGGTTATCAGGTCGTGGTGATCTGCTGGCTGGGCCTGATGAACGGGGACATGGTTTCGCAGGCTCTTCTGCTGGGATGGGCTCAAAGCGGTATTCCGTGGCAGAACGCGTTCGGTCTCACTCTGCTGACGGTGGCTGCATTACTGGTTCCGATTTCGACAGGTCGCAACGTTTACTGTGCTCAGATTTGTCCTCATGGGGCAGTTCAGCAGTTAGTGCGTCGACGCCTGCCGTGGCAAGCGAAGTTGTCGCCGAGAATTCTTGCGGGGCTGCGCTATCTGCCACTGTTGCTGATCGTCTGGGTCGTCGCCATAGGACTTCTTCATTTGCCGTTCAGCCCCGTCGATATTGAACCGTTTGATGCGTGGGTGTGGAGTATTGCCGGCGTTGCCACGATTGTGGTTGCCGTGGCCGGGCTCGTCGCGTCTCTGTTTATCCCGATGGCCTATTGCCGTTTCGGTTGTCCGACTGGTGCCGTGCTGGACTACATTGGAGGCGGCGGCAAGAACTGGAATCGCCGCGATACGTTTGTGTTGATACTCGTTGTGACCTCGTTTCTCGCGAGCGTGGTCCGCTGATTGTTTGATTGTTGAAATACAGAAGAGCCCACGAGAATCCAATGGTTCCTCGTGGGCTCCGGTTCAAGGTTTGACTGGCAGCTCAAAAGCTACTTGGCACAACAGTCACCAGTTGGGCAGCATTGACCTGTCGCACAGCATGATGCTGAGCAGGCACAGTCGCCGCCGGTGTCACAGGCGCAGCCAGCTTCTGCACAGACACAGTTGTCGCAGGTGCAGACTTTGCAGCAGCTGCAAGGTGAAGCATTCGGCTGAGCTGTTGGTCGGGCTGCAGAAATTGCAAATGGCGACGCCAATAAGATTGCGATCGCGAACATTGAAAACTTTTTCATCGGAGTACTCCAGAAAGAATTCAGAAACAGAATTGAGTCAAAAAGGATCTCAAGAGTGTTCTGATCTGGCTAATTCCTCCACACACACAGCATAGCCTGCTGGCGGTTATGTTTGCCTGGCGGGAACTCTGGTGAGTTCTTTCCTGCCGTAATCTGAAGCGATGCAAAGGCTTCAAATGGCTCGCTTTGAATCGCAGCCAGAAGGCTGCTGTATTTCGGTTTGGCA
>CANHVD010000382.1 GCA_947463775.1 Planctomycetaceae bacterium
ATGAATGGGACGCGTGGGCTCGGAAAACAATCCCGGTTCCGATGACGGTTGGTCACGAATTCGTCGGCGAAATCGTCGCTGTGGGCTCGAATGTGGTCGACTTTCATCCGGGCGAAATCGTCAGTGGAGAAGGTCACGTTGTTTGCGGTCGCTGCCGAAACTGCCTGGCCGGGCGTCGTCATCTTTGCCCAAAGACGCAGGGCATTGGTGTCAATCGCCCAGGAGCGTTCGCCGAATACATTGCTCTGCCGATGACCAATGTCTGGCATCACCATGACAGCATCGATCGCGACATTGCGTCGATCTTCGATCCGTTTGGTAACGCAGTGCATACAGCTCTGGCTTTCCCTGTACTGGGTGAAGACGTTCTGATCACTGGCGCCGGGCCGATTGGTTTGATGGCTGCCGCCGTCGTTCGTCATGCCGGAGCACGATTCGTTGTGGTGACGGATGTGAACCCATGGCGACTGGATCTGGCAAAGAAGCTCGGAGCCACACGAGTCGTTGACGTTCGGCACGAAAAACTTGAAGACGTTCAGCGCGAGCTGGGAATGGTGGAGGGGTTCGATGTAGGCCTCGAAATGTCAGGTAATCCCGCCGCGTTTCGCAGCATGCTGACAAATATGGCCCATGGCGGAAAGATTGCGATGCTGGGGATTCCCTCAGAAGACATCTCCATCGACTGGAATATCGTGGTGTTCAACATGCTGACGATTCACGGCATTTACGGACGAGAGATGTACGAAACCTGGTACAAAATGTCAGTGATGCTGCAGAGCGGACTGGATATAAGTCCGGTGATCACTCATCGTCTGCATTACACGGAATTTGAAAAAGGCTTCGAAGCGATGCGATCCGGACAGTCCGGCAAGGTCATTTTGAAGTGGTCCTGAGTGCTCAATTTCTGTCGTGAGTCTTCCTGATGTCCCTCGGGCCTGTTCCACAATCTCGCCGACTGACGATGGTGATCACCGAACTTGATGTCGGTGGGGCCGAGAAAGCCTTCGTGCGCGTAGCGATTGGCCTGCAGAATCTTGGCTGGGATGTGCGTGTCGTCAGCTTGCGAGATGCCGGGCCGCTGACAACTCTGCTGGAAGCTGCCAACATTGAGGTCTCAGCCCTGCAGGCTGGGGGTCTGCTTGATGTTCGTGCGATCTGGCGACTACGTCGAGAGCTTCTTCGCAAGCCAGCCGACGTGTTGCTGACCTTTCTCCATCAGGCAAATCTGGTGGGGCGAATCGCAGGTCGTCTCACGGGCGTACGCCGGATCGTGTGCGGAATCCGGGTCGCTGATCGGCGACTGGTCGTCAGCCTTCCCGAGTGGCTCACAAAAGGCATGGTGCATCGCTATGTGGCCGTGAGCCAATCAGTCGGTGATCTGCATCGGAGCATCTGTCAGATTGATGTCGATCGCATGGTGACAATTCCCAATGGTGTGGATCTGGAAGCAATCGATGCGGCTGTCCCTGCGACTCGCAGCGAAATGGGGTGCGGGCCTGACGATCAAATCATCCTATGCGTGGGTCGGTTCTCAAGACAGAAAGCCCCTCTTGATGCACTTGAAGCCTTCCACTTGATGCTTTCAAGTTTTCCCGAACTAAAGCTGCGGGCCAGATTGTTGTTTATTGGTGAAGGCGAATTGCGGCCGGAGCTGCAGCGGCGAGTCGATGAACTCGGACTGCACCACTCAGTTCAACTTCCAGGCTGGCGCCCTGATGTTTGGAGGCTCATGAAGTCGGCAAATGCTCTGGTGCTGGCATCGCACTGGGAAGGTTTACCCAACGTGATCCTGGAGGCTCAGGCCGCGGGATTGCCGGTAGTGGCCACCGCCGTTGATGGCAGCCAGGAACTCATTCGAGATCAGCTCACGGGACGACTTGTTCCCCGAGGTGATATCAATGCAATGGCGAACGCACTGGGTGAAATCCTGCAGAATACTGCTGCCGCTTCCCAGATGTCTCGCACTGCTCGCAGCCACGTGGAGGAGCATCATCAATGGAGCACCTGTATTAACCAGTATGATGAGCTGCTGACTAAGCTTTTATGAGACTCCGGGATCGGCTCTCAGCGAATTCTCGCGTTCGTTGCAATCGCCCCGACCGGAACAATCTTTGCCGTCTCCCGGAAACCCCCGAGTCGCCCACCCGTACGCCAAAAAAACGGTCAGTTAGCCGCAGCAACTTCGATAGCTGCTCAGCATGAGTTGATTTCTATCAACATCTGATGCCCTCTCCCAATCGTCGACGTCCTTATCCGGTCAAGAGACAGACATGAAACTTGAGAATCTGCCACTGTGGAAGCGAATGGCCGTTGGCTATGTTGTCGTTGGGGTTCTGGTGCTGATCTGTGGAGCAGCTGGCGGGGGCGGAATCTATTCACTGGGGCGATTGTTGACCAAACTCTCTGGTCCGGCCTGGAGCACGGCCGACGGTGCAATGAATGCCGCAATCTGCATTCAGGGGCAGATCATTGCCAACTGTGAAATCATTCACAACGTTGATGTCGAACGCAACAAAAAACGCATGTCGGAGTATCAAGACCGGGCCAAAGAACAGTTGAAGCGAGTCGAAGACGCGGGCGTGCTGTCTAAGGAACAACTAAAGCCGTTACATGATTCTCTTAAGGTCTATGAGACCACCATGGCCGAACTTCAGGATACTCATCATAAGTTCGAAGCAGCCAAGCTGGATTTTAAGACTCAGGCTGAGTTGTTCATTTCCGTCAGTGAAGTCCTGGAAGCTCTCGGCGATGCTCAGGTTGACGAAATCGAGTCGGATCCGGAAAAGCCAATTACCTGGAACAGCGGCCTGGCTCTGAAATGGGCGGCTGCTGATGGCGGCATGGAATCCAGCATCGGATTCCTGACGCAGTTGTTCTTCCTCGAACAATTGACAGCGGGACAGGACGCGGAACGTTGTCGCAAGGAAATAGAAGACTCACGAGCATTCCATTCCGACGCGATGAATGAAATGCTGGCAACCGGAACCTTCGACAAAAACTTTGCAGCCGATCAGCTTGAAGGAAAATTTGACGGCCAGCGAATGTCGGATGTCTGCCGAGCAGAGTTTGCTAAAGTCACTACTTTGATGAACCAATACATCAACAGCTATTTGAAGTTGCAGGAAACGAAGACGAAGTATGACGCAGCGGCACTGGTTGCTGTTGACGAAACGGAGAAGGTCGAAAGTCTGGCTGATGACTATGTCGGCGAAATCACCGCGTCCGTGAGCTGGGCCAAACTGATCTCTGCCCTGGCCATTATGGTCCCCCTGATTGCGACCATCGTCGTTGGATTCTATGTTGGACTCAAGGGAAGCAAAGCCGTCGCCGCTCCAATCGAAGCCGCGATCGAAGTTCTTCGCTCCACAACCAATACTTCAGCGACTGCGATTACAGAACTCACCTATTCGATCAGTGGCATCGCGAGCAGCACGGAACGAGCGGCTGCGGTTTCTCGCGGAGCTTCCGATGTGGCTGACCGAGGTCGCAACAGCATCACCAGCCTCGGACACGCTGCCGACCAAATTAACGGGGTTGTCGCTCTGATTGAAAGCATCGCAGGCAAGACCAACTTGCTGGCTCTGAATGCAACAATCGAAGCCGCTCGAGCCGGCGAATCAGGCAAAGGATTCGCTGTTGTGGCCAATGAAGTTAAGGCTCTCGCTCGCCAGACCAGCGATGCGACTCGAGAAATTCGTTCTCGCCTGGACGAAATGCGAACAGCAACGGACGCAACCGTGAACGATATCAGCCAGATCTTCCATGTCATTCGCGAAGTAGATGCGGTAAATCAGGAGATCGCGCGAGCTGCAGAAGAACAAAGCCTGGCCACGGGGGATATTTCTCGCTGCGTTCAGGAAACGTCGAGTGCTGCCGATACGGTGACAAACATCGTGACAGGGGCCTATTGTGCGGCCTAGGTGCCTGCGAGCGAAATGAGAAGACAGCAGCCTCGCCAGAGAGGCTGCTCGGAATCATGATTCACCTCTGAAGGAGTTCGCCTCCGTCGAGCAATGCTCAGTGGAATCACGGCTCTATGCGGGGCCGTATACCGTGACCGAAGGGAAAGCTGAGACCTGCATCCGATGCCTAAACACTTGAGCATCAGTTGAAATTCCAATCGCATTGGGGCACAACACGGACTTCTTGACCTGAGACACTCACGACTGGCAACTGTGTAGTCATCGTTGGTGCTTCAGGATGACTCCGCTGTTTCCAATGAGGCCCCGCGATGCAAAGCTGGCCACTGCTGACGTCTCCCGAATGCCTCGCAGACCTGAATTCGGTCGACACTGCGATCACATCTCGTGCCGGTCGCGACAGCTATCATTCGCCGGAGCGATTCTTTCTATTGCTACTGCCCATAGTGTTGGTACTCACCTGTGGGCCAAACGCCCGCGCACAGGATCAAGTGCCTGTCGACTTCGATAAAGACATTGCACCGCTCTTCAAAGATCGATGCCTGAGTTGCCATGCGGAATCGCCGAGCGGCGGGCTCAGTTTGACCTCAAAGACAACATGGCTACAAGGCGGCGACTCGGGAGCCGCGTTTAACGCAACCGAGCCCGAGAAAAGTTCGCTCTGGATCCGCGTCACGGCTGGCCCTGATGTCGACCATCGCATGCCTCCCGAAGGTTCGCGATTGAATTCCGAGCAACTGACGAAATTGAAGCGATGGCTCTCAAATGGCGCTCGTTGGCCGGAGAAATCTGTTCTGCAGTCACCTCAGGCTGCCGCCCGCGAACATTGGGCGTTCAAGGCGGTGAAGACTCCGCCGGTTCCAAACATCGTCCATGACAACCAAACAAGGAACGAGATTGATGCGTTCATCTTGTCAGGACTTGAGCAACAGAAGATCACTCCGGCCCCTGAAGCAGATCGCGCCACATTGTTGCGGCGAGTGACCCTGGATCTCACAGGATTACCACCGTCACCCTACGATGTCAGTCGATTTCTTAATGACTCAGCCCCGGATGCGTATGAGCGAGAAGTTGATCGGCTATTGTCGCTGCCTGCATACGGTGAACGATGGGCCCGCCCGTGGCTGGATCTTTGTCACTTTGCCGACACCGACGGTTATCTGACGGATCAAAAACGTCCGGTGGCATGGCGTTATCGTCAGTGGCTGATCGATGCTCTCAACCGCGACTTGCCTTTCGATCAATTTACAATCGAACAGTTGGCAGGCGATCTATTGCCCCAGCCCACTCAGGAGCAACTTCTGGCGACTGGATTTCTACGTAATACTCTCAGCAATCGCGAAGGCGGAGCAGATCTGGAAGAGTATCGAGTGGAACAGATCGTGGATCGCACTCGGACTGTCGGAACGGCATGGCTCGGTCTGACGGTGGGATGTTCGCGCTGTCACGATCACAAATATGATCCGCTGACTCAGAAGGAATTCTTTCAGCTCTACGCGGTGCTTGATCAGGCCGACGAAGTCAATCTTCCGCTACCGCTGCCGGGCGAACAAGCCGCGTTTGAGGCGGCCTTTGCAGCGTATCGCGAGAAACGCGACACGCTGGTAGCGTCGTTCCAGCCGGGCCTTGATGAACTTCAGAAGCGTTGGGAGGACCGCATGCAGGAGGCCGTAGCTCATCCTGGCGTTTCCCCGACATGGGATCGTCAATGGGAAGTTCTGGGCCTGATCTGGGGCGGAGAACTGGGCGAAGGGCAGCTTGAGGGTTGTGTTATCGCGCAGACTCCGTGGGAACAGAGAACTCAGGATGAAAAGGATCGCCTGCAGGACTACTTTCTGGCTCGAGGATCTATCATTGATGATGCGAAGTTTGCGGAACTGAAACTTCCCACGCTGGCACCTCAACTGGAAGAACTCAAGAAGTCTGTCCCATGGCCTACACGTGCGCCGACGATGCGACAGGCTCGACATCCACGGCCGGTGCATATTCATACGCGCGGCGACTTTCGAGTTCCCGCCGAACTGGTGCAGGCTGATATTCCGCACTGGTTGCAGTCGAACATTCAGGG
>CANHVD010000383.1 GCA_947463775.1 Planctomycetaceae bacterium
CCTTCCGCCACCAACTCCGCCATGCGACGAGTATTCCCGCTGTTGGAATGATAAAGCACAAGAATGTTGGCCATCGTCAAATACCTCTCCAGCAAACAAAGAATCACCGCGTTCCAGCAGGAAGTATAGTGGAATCCTGGATGTGTTGAACTGCTTCGTAGGCATCACGTGCAAATGACTTAGAACACCTAACAAAACATGCGTACGTAGCCGGATTCGTGAGAATTCGGAGCGGTTACTGAACTCTCACGAGTTCAGCTACGGTTTTGTTACGGGTTCTTAGAACACGACCTCGCATCCTGATTGCGGGGAATCAGGAGTCTTACCCCGCCATTTCATTCGCGAACATCGATCACTCGACACCTCCCCGTTCGATTCCCCTTGACGATCCGGTAAACTGTATTACAGTATGGATACACCGAATCAGTTGGAGGGCCTGTTGTGCATATTGAGATACAGCCTCAGGATGGATTGCCGATTTATCGGCAGATCAGTAATCAGATCAAGTATCTGATAGCGTCCGGACAGTTAAAGACAGGGCAGGAATTGCCTGGGGTCAGAACGTTGGCGGAGCAACTGACGGTGACGCCCAACACCATAGTGAAGGCGTACGATGAGCTTGAAGCGGAAGGGCTGCTGGAGAAGCGACGAGGCTCCGGGACGTATGTCACTGATACGAATTCGCCGCTGACTCGCAAAGAGCAACGTCGCATTCTGGCTCAGCGGATTGACGCAGTTCTGACGGAAGCCAGTCAACTGGATTTCACGCTCGAGGAAGTGCTGGTGTTGTTGCACGATCGGCATGCGGCACTGACTCGAACTCAGGCGAAGTTTGAAAGCAAGGGGGACTGACTATGCCGGAGAATATTGTTGACGTGCAGGGGCTGTCGCGGACTTTCGGGACATCGAAGGCATTGAACGATGTGACTCTGCAGTTGAAGCCTGGCCTTGTCTACGGGCTTGTCGGATCAAACGGTGCCGGCAAATCGACGTTGATTCGACATTTGCTCGGATTGATGACGCCGCAACAGGGAACGGTTCGCGTGCTCGGGCTGGATCCGGTCAAATCACCCGTCGAAGTGCTGGCTCAGATCGGATATCTGTCTGAAGAACGCGATTTACCGGAGTGGATGCGAGTCGATGAATTGCTCAGCTATACCTCCGCGTTTTATCCCGGCTGGGATTTTGAGTACGCAAAAGACTTATTGCGGACGTTCGATCTGGATCCGACGAAGAAGGTGAAACATCTTTCCAAAGGGATGCGAGCCCAGGCGGGGCTGATTGTCGCGGTTGCTCATCGACCGCGGTTGCTCTTGCTGGATGAACCGTCGACGGGTCTCGATGCCGTCATTCGAAAAGATATTCTGAACGCCATTATTCGGACGGTTGCTGATGATGGCCGCACGGCACTGTTTTCTTCTCATCTGCTGGATGAAGTGGAACAGATGTCCGACGAGTTGTTTATGGTGGATCACGGACGAATTGTCCTGCGAGGAAGTGTGGATGCGATCAAGCAGAGGCATGTTGTCGCTCATCTGGAGAGCAGTTCGCCATCAGACGAGGCACCAGAATTTGCCGGACTGATTTCAGCCGAACGCATCGGGCAGCAATGGCGCGTGGTGTGTGAATTAACATCGGACGATTCGGGAGATCTGCCTCATAGTCTTGCGGAGCGCGGCATCAGCGTGGCCAGCGTCAGGGCCGCTTCGCTGCAGGAAATCTTCGTCGCGCGAGCAGGACGTGAGCGCAGGCAAAAGCTGGAGGTTGTGCGATGAAGACACCTCAGCGAGCGATCTTGTGGGAACTCTGGCGTACGGGGCGTTCGGATCTGATGATTCGATTGTTTTCCCTGAGCTTGATGGTCGTGATGTTTGCGGTGGTGATCTCCAATTCGAGATTGCAGTCATCGGCCTTGCAGCCGATTGCCGGGATCACGGTTCTGCTGCTGATGATCTGCGGTGCAATGTCATCGCTGTGGCTGCAGGAACTGGATACTCAGCAATCCGGCTTCAGTCTGCGACTCGGGTTCACTCGACCGATATCGACCTGTTGGCTGGTCTCACTGCCGATATTGTATGGAGTGGTGACGTCCGTATTGTGTTACGTGATTCCGGCGAGCCTCTTCACTGCTGTGATCGGGACGAAACTACCGGTGCATGCCCCTATTCTGCTGACCGCCTTGATGAATGTGGGGTGCCTGGCCGCAATGTGGGGAACCCGCAATCGTCTCGAAAAGCTGGCCGGTATTTTGCTTTTGTCAGCTTTGTCCGTTGGGCTAATCCGCTGGTACATCGGTGTGGTGCCGTTGGGTGAGTCGTGGATCAATCAGCTTGGCAATTCGGTCAACCACTCCTGGTCGTACCTTTACGATGCCATCGTGATCTTTGCAGTCGCGGTCATGATCGGTGTGACAATTTTCGCCGTTGATCGGCAGCGTCACGAGCTATCCGGTGAGCGTGTTCTTTCGGTACCTCGGGATCTTGAAATTGACCGCGTGAATGAAAACGCGAAGATCTCATGGACTTTATCATTCTTCGGAGGGCTCTCTCGTTTTGCTGCCATTACTCGAGTCGATCTGCGTTTGTTGGCGCAAGCGGGTTTTGAACTGCGGCGTTGCGGATTGGTAACTCTGATTGCGGGCCTGTTGCTGCCACTGATCGTTCTGGGGCTGGTTTACCTGATCCCGCTGATAAATCCAAAGTGGGAGCGTCAACCACTTACGTGGCTGTTGGCGATTATTTTTTGTCCGTTGGTCTATCAGTTGATTGGGGTCGATGCTGTCGCTGGGTTACGAGGCCGTCATGGACGAATTGATATTTCTCCGTTTGACCTCATTCGACCGTTGAGAAATGATCAGATGGCTGCCATCAAGTTAATTGTCGTCGCCTGCACAACTCTTACGTGCTGGCTGTTTATGCTGAGCGCTGGTGGCTGTTACATGGTTGTCCATTACGGGACTGATTGGTTTGTCAGTTCGTCGCAGATGTGGAAGGGATTGACATCGGTCACGCCGTTGATCTGGGTTGCGGGACTCTGTTGCCTTGCGATGTCAATCGTTAGCAGTTCCTCAATGTTATTAGCTCTGGCGTTGTGGATGCCGCTAAATCCCTGGCGGCTGGTGGGACTCGTCTGGACGACGGCGCTCAACTGCGTATTGGTGTTTATTGATGCACAAAACGGGCTTCGTTTTCGAACGCTTTGGACTGTTGAGGTCTGGGTTCTTTGTGGCCTGATTCCGATTTTGAGCGGACTCTTTTTATGGAGAGTGTGGCAATCGGGGTCGATGGGAAGTCGCTATCTTGTCTCGGCGGTCGCTCTGTGGATTGCCTGGGGGGCTTCCAGTTACTGGCTGAGAACTCAGATTTCCGGAGCCATTTCTGTCCCATTCGAGTTTTCGGTGCTTGCGGTTGCCCTGCTTCCTGTCCCCTTAGTTACAACACTGACGGCGCCTTTGGCGTATGCAACGTACCGTCACAGGTAGGCTGAAAAGTTAATTTTCAGTGTGATTGCCGAGCGGTTAGGACGGCAATGTGGTCAAAAAGCATCTTTTCCGAACGGCACAGGCTTCAAAAAGCCTAAAAACCGTCACAGGTCTTCCTGGAGTGCGCATTTCGCCGCGACTGCCGCTTGAATCGTGAGGCGACGGGTGACAGAATCCACGACTTCCGGAAAACAGGGCGGTATCGTTCCGGAACAACCAAATTCAGGTTGTCTGAGCAGCATTCTGGTGCAACGACCGGATTTCGTGTCAGACTGTGTTCCAGGGAAGGTGTCCACCAAGTCAGTATTTTTCAATTAGCTTAGAGTCCGAGGGCAACGATGAAGTTTCTTGAGGGACATACAGTCGGCATCGATTTAGGAACCACGTACAGCGCGATCGCGATGCTGGACCACGATGGAAATCCAAAGGTCCTTCAGAATGCCGACGGCCGAGACATCACTCCTTCAGTAGTGCTGTTGGACGAAGACCGAGTCGTGGTTGGCCCATCATTTGAACGAATTTCGGTGGCCAATCCGGAATCAATCGTTGAAGCCATCAAGCGTGAGATGGGCAACAAGAACTTCTACGTGGTGTATCAGAACAAAAAGCTGACCCCGGAGTTCATATCTGCCCTGATTCTGAAAAAGATGAAGCAGGACGCCGAGAAGATTATCGGACCGATCGCGAATGCTGTGATCACTGTCCCTTATTACTTCAATGACGTGCGCCGCAAAGCAACTCAGGATGCAGGTCGTATCGCTGGCCTCAATGTCATTGACATCATCAACGAACCAACAGCTGCGACTCTGGCCTATGCCTGGAGCAAGGGCGAGCTGGGACGAGCTGATTTGAAGGCCGAAGAGCGAACCATCCTGGTTTACGACCTTGGGGGCGGTACTTTCGACGTGACCGTCGTTCGATACACTCCAACCAGCTTCCGCGTTCTGGCGACAGACGGGGACGTAATGCTGGGAGGTCTTGACTGGAGTAAGCGACTGTCTGACCATCTGGTCGAGCAGTTCAAGCGTAAGTTTGGTGTGGATCCGAGCGAGGATCCTGAAACCATGCTGACCTTCCATCAGGAAGCGGAAGACGCCAAACGCGACCTCAGCTCCAAGATGCAGGTTCCGATCAGCGTCTACTACAAGGGTAACACCTTGTCCGTTTCGCTGTCTCGTACTGAATACGAACGCATGACAGCCGACCTGCTGCAGCGAACGAAAGACACCACAGAACTCGTGTTGCAGCAGTCTGGTGTGGCTCCGGGCACTCTGGACGAACTGGTTCTGGTCGGTGGTTCGACCTATATGCCAGTGGTTGAGCAAATGCTTCGTGAAGTCTGTCAGCGAGAACCTTCGCGTGCTCTGGCTCCTGAACGAGCCGTTGCTGAAGGTGCAGCGATTCACGCCGCCATTCTGCAGGCTCGAAATGGTGTGAACACTGGCGGTATCGTGGATGTGGTTCAGAAGCGTCTGAACTCCGTCAAGACGACCGACGTCAACTCGCACTCACTTGGTATCAAGATCAGCGATCCAAAGGATAAGACTCGCAAGATCAACCATATCATGATTCCGAAGAACTCCCCGATTCCTCACAACGTGAAGCAGCGATTCGGGACCAATACCGATGGTCAGCAACGAATTCACGTCGAGATTCTCGAAGGCGATGCCATCGATCCAGCAGCCTGCGAATTGATTGGTGACTTCCGTATCACCAATCTTCCGCAAAGCCTGCCAAAGGGATCTCCAATCGAGATCACGTATTCTTATGACGGGTCCGGCCGAATCAGCGCGACGGCGAAGGAACTGACTGGTAACAACCAGGCCAGTGCCGAAATCGTTCGCGACAGCGGTCTGAACGAAGGCCAGATCACCGACGCTCTTTCAACTCTGCAGAACGAGTACGACGTGGAATAACTTTCCCCGCGTGCTGGCTCTGCGACGGTTAAACGTCGCGTGAAGTCTCTGAACTCAAAGAAGCCCGGTTCGTTATCGAACCGGGCTTCTTTCGTGTGTAGGGCCGGCTTTGGCCAGCATTCACTTGTGAGTTGTGGACGACACATTATGACTGTGGACAACAAAGCCGGCAGAACTCCACACTACGAATTTTTGACACCCATAATTGTTCCGCCGTCGTCTGGATTCAACACATTCGTCTTACAGGCTCTCTTGAACGTTTTTCGTTAATCAGCTTTGAGACCAGCGGTTCGACGAGTGAGGTTGCCTTAAGGGGTTGCCTCAATTAGTTCAGGCATCAATGGTCCCTGATGGAGCCACGCGCATGCGGCACGAAACGACGGCGGAAGAAAGTCCTCACTTTGGTGACAGTATTGGCGGTTCGAGTGTTGGCGGAAACCCCTATGAGATCCCTGCCTCCCTCAGTCACATCGCGGAAACTCGTTCGAACAGGGTACCGCGAGGCGTGCTGATTCCAGCCTCGATGAGCTGCATCGCTGGCACCACGATAGCCGGAGCGATCTTCGGGACACTTCTTTTCCCA
>CANHVD010000384.1 GCA_947463775.1 Planctomycetaceae bacterium
ATGTTGTCATTCGACGGTGGAGCGGTGCGAGATCATCTCATGGCTGATCTGCAGTTTCAGCAACGCTGTTGTCGCTTTCTTGAGAATCACGACGAGCCACGTGCCGCGTCGATGTTCTCAAGGCCTCAATACCTTGCGGCAGCGACAATAACCTATCTTTCGCCCGGCCTTCGTCTATTTCATGAAGGACAGTTTGAAGGGCGTAAGCATCGAGTTTCTATGCACCTTTCCAGGCGTGCTGCAGAGACTCCGGACCCAGTGATTCAGGAACTTTACAAGAGCTTGTTGACTTGTCTCCGATCAAAAGCGTTTCGTGAAGGATCATGGTCGTTGCTGGAATGTATTCCTGAATGGGAAGCCAATCCGACGTTCCGCAAGTTTGTTTCATTCTCATGGGAACACTCAGGTGAACGCTGGTTGATCTCCGTGAACTACGGACCGGGATCCGCTCAGACGTTTGTGAGATTACCATGGGCGGATTTGAAGGGACGGAACTGGACCCTAACCGATCAACTGACGCAAGAGAGCCTTGTGCGCGCCGGAAATGATCTCGCCGAGCGTGGTCTCTATCTCAACGTTCCTGCCTGGCACGTGCATATGTTCCTGATGAAAGAAAGTACTCAACAAACCACCTGACGGTTCTCTGTTTCGAACGCATGCGTTGCTCTCGAAAGAATCGTCTATTCAACGAGGAGAATTCCCGTTGCGTTGAGACGGACAGGCCATACTGAGTCTTGCCGATGGCGTTCAGTACTCGAAACGGCTTCCTCGACCACCACACCTCGCGGTGCAAGGCGAAAAATCAGGGAGGTGTGTAGATATGCATGACTGGCAAGTATGGCAACGGAATCGCTGGGGCATGTTGAATCCTGATTAGCACCATGTTTTGCTGCAACTGTTTCCGAATTCCAACGCTGGTTCACGACTGAACGTGGCTGAAGATTATCTCAAAAATGCCTTTGTCAGGCGTACAAGTTTCAACGCACGCTTGCCATCATTTTGCAGGCTCCGCTGGAATTCCATGCGAAGCGATACGAAAATGTGCACCAGATGCTGACTCAACTGTTGCCTTTCGCGGGAATCGCGACCATCGTTGTGATGCAACTGTCCTTGTTCGGCGCTTTGATCGCACTGAGTGCGTTGCACCGAGACTGTGATCGCTACACAACACCAGACGATCCGCCTGTGCATAGTTCAAAAGTCGCGCGATGGCTGGGATTGTCAGCGATGCTGGGTGTCCCTCTGATTTTCCTGATTCTCTGGATCATACTCCTTCTGGCCATGCGCTAAGACGCCCCAATGACAATCGAACAAACAAGGTTACACCAGGATCGTAATCGAACTCATCAGTGGAAACGTTGGGGTCCATATCTCAGCGAACGTCAGTGGGGCACTGTCCGCGAGGATTACTCGCCGAATGGCGATAGCTGGGACTCCTTCCCTCATGAGCACGCGCGCAGTCGTGCTTTCCGATGGGGTGAAGATGGCCTGCTGGGTTTCTGCGACCGTCAGTGCCGCCTCTGCTTTGGCCTCGCGCTTTGGAACGGCCAGGATTCGATTCTTAAGGAACGTCTTTTCGGGCTGACCGGGCCGGAAGGAAATCACGGAGAAGACGTCAAAGAATGTTATTACTATCTGGATTCCACGCCGACTCATTCGTATGCCAAAGCTCTCTACAAGTATCCGCAGGCAGCATTTCCGTACGAACGTTTGGTCCGCGAAAACCGAGACCGTGGCGTTCATGCGCCAGAGTTCGAACTGGAAGACACTGGGATCTTTGATGAAGGTCGATACTTCGATGTCTTCGTAGAGTACGCCAAGGCCGCGCCGGAAGACATTTGCATCCGGGTGACTGTCGCGAACCGTGGCCCTGACACTGGAACGCTGCATCTGTTACCAAATCTTTGGTTTCGAAATACCTGGAGCTGGGGATCCGAAGTCGCGCCCCGGCCGCAGCTGAAGCTGAGTGGAAACAATCAGATCTTCGCGAGCCACTCAACACTCGGAGATTTTGTCTTCGCCTGGGAAGGCGACGCGACGCCGCTCTTTAACGAAAACGAGTCCAACGCCCAGTTGCTTTGGGACACGGCAAACGTGACGCCGTTTGTGAAAGATGCATTTCACGAGGCCGTCGTTCATGGTCGTACGGAGGCTGTGAATCCCGAGAATTTCGGCACCAAGTGTGCGCCGCACTTTGTTTTGTCTCTTGCGGCCGGAGAGCAGCGAATCGTCCAGCTTCGTCTCGTACTTGCCAAAGCGGCTCCGGAGAAACTCTTCGGTCCAACCTTTGACGAGGTCTTTCGTTTGCGGCTGATCGATGCGGAAGAATTTCATTCGTCGTTGAATAAAGTGCCTCTGTCACCTGACGCTGCCGCTGTCTCGCGGCAAGCAAGGGCGGGATTACTATGGAGTAAGCAATACTACCATTATGTGATCAGCGAATGGCTGAAAGGGGATCCCGGACAACCGTCTCCGCCGGCAGAACGGCAGCTCGGAAGAAACTCGACCTGGACTCATTTTAACGCAAATGATCTCCTGTCGATGCCGGACAAGTGGGAGTATCCGTGGTTTGCGGCCTGGGATCTGGCGTTTCACATGATTCCAATGGCCGAGCTGGATCCGGATTTCGCCAAGCAGCAGTTGAGTCTTCTGTTGCGCGAATGGTATATGCATCCGAATGGGCAACTGCCAGCTTACGAATTTGGATTCCATGATGTAAATCCGCCGGTTCATGCCTGGGCTGCCTGGCGTGTTTATAAAATGACGGCCGCGCGCGGCGAAAGAGACCGGGCATTTCTGGAGAGTGTTTTTCAGAAGCTGCTTCTCAACTTCACCTGGTGGGTCAATCGTAAAGATTCCGATGGCAACAACCTGTTTCAAGGGGGCTTTCTTGGGCTCGACAATATCGGTGTCTTCGATCGTTCTCAGGGACTGCCAACGGGCGGACATTTGCTTCAGTCTGACGGCACGGCGTGGATGGCGTTCTATAGCCTGACCATGTTGTCGATGGCGTTGGAACTTGCCAAAGAGAATTCGGTCTACGAAGACCTGGCCTCGAAGTTTTTTGAACATTACGTGAGTATCGCAGAAGCGATCAACAGCTTTGGAGGCAACGGTCTTTGGGAAGAAGCCGACGGCTTCTACTATGACAAGCTCAGCCTTGATGGTCGCAACATCCCCCTGACAACGCGATCACTGGTTGGTCTGTTGCCACTGATTGCTGTCGAGGTACTGGAAGAAGAACAGATCCAGAAGCTGCCGGGCTTCAGAAAGCGGATGCAGTGGTTCATGGAGCATCGCGAGGAGCTTTCTCAAAACATGACCCTTTGCCGGCTTTGCGGACACCATGAACATCGCTTGCTGGCAATCCCGTCGCGCGAACGGCTGGAGCGTATTCTGCGTCGCATGCTGGATGAATCGGAGTTTCTGTCGCCGCATGGTCTGAGGTCTCTTTCCCGCGCTCATGGCGAACATCCCTTTGTGTTTCGTGAAGGCAATGTCGAGTATCGCGTCGACTATGTGCCTGGAGAAAGCAACTCGTATCTGTTCGGCGGAAACTCCAACTGGCGTGGGCCCGTCTGGTTTCCGATCAACTATCTCATCATCGAAGCACTCGAACGATATGCTCACTTTTATGGTCCGGAACTGACCGTTGAGTATCCCACGGGATCCGGAGTGATGATGACTCTGGACATGGTGGCGGCTGAGTTGTCTCGCCGCCACGGCAGCCTTTTTCTCGCGGATGCCGATGGAAATCGCCCCTGCCACGGAGGCGCGTCCCGTTATGCAAACGATCCACACTGGAAAGAGCTGATTCTGTTTCACGAATACTTCCACGGTGAAACAGGCCGCGGGTGTGGAGCCAGTCATCAGACAGGCTGGACGACTCTCGTTGTTCGATGCCTGCAAATGACCCAAACGAACAGCGATGCAGTCATGGAAGTCGATGAGTAATCACGCTCGTTGATTGAGATGCTACCGTGAACCCACGAACTTTGTATCAATGATCTTTGTTGGGATCATCGTGTAGATCATGCGCGATGTTAACGAACTACCGCGCCAACCCCGCTCGCGATTTCCCAAGCAAGATCACGTGGATGTCGCCGCTCTCGCGGAAGCTAAGTTTCAATCTGCTGTCCGTCGGCGTTTGATCGATTCCTTCTGGAATTCCGGACCCAAAGATTGATTGCGTCACACGAGTGAAACCCATGCAGACATTTCTGCTGCGTCTGGATGATCGCATGGAATTCGCGGCACCAAAACCAGGTCAAATGCAACAGATTGATGTCGTTGGCGAAGGTATCGCAAGCGTTGAGATAGCTCTATGCCTGCAAACACATTTTCAATTACAGTTCCCCAAGGTAAACGTCAAGATTCGCATTCTGACTGGGGCCGATGAGATCGCATCCAAACTGGCAAAGAATGGCGTTGAAAAGATCTGGAGGATTCTTCACTCACGTGGAATAGAAATACTAACGCAAATGCGAGTCTAAGAAGTCAATGATTACGGCATGATGAGCAATGGAACCGATTCTTTGTCGGCCGACTGTATCATCTGGTCTACTGGAGCAGTGGCTACTCCGGTGTTGTCACGACGGGGACTGCCGGTTGATGAACAAGGTTTTCTTCTGACAAGTTCGAAGTTGCAATGCACGGCCGATCCGATGGTTTCTGCGGTTGGTGATTCCGGGAGCATCTCGGGAATTCCATTCGCCAAAGCGGGGGTCCATGCGGTGAGGCAGTCACCCGTACTCTGGCACAATCTCAGATCCATTCTGGTTGGCGGACCGATGACAAGCATCACGCCCCAACACGACTTTTTGAAGATCCTGAATACCGGTGATGGTCGAGAGTTGATGCTTTATAAGTCGCTGGCGATTCATGCTCGCTGGTGCTGGACAATCAAAACCTGAATTGACCGACGGCATTTTTTGACATTATGGTGGCACAGATATGGAAAGAAATGCCTGACCCCGCGTTCCGGGACGCAGCTTTTCGATACATCCACTGATCGAGAACCGGACATCAGAATTAAATGTGATCCAGACAGCCGATAAATCACATGAACAATTTCCAAAAATTGTCGGTTCTCTGTGCAGTTGTTCGGTTCACAAAACAAAAGAACACGGGATTACGAGCTCAACGAGGGATGCTCAGAGATGTCCAAAAGTGGCTTGAATCAGGACTCTGGAACTGTCCGCCTGCAGGTTTTCTCTGTCTTCCTGCGCCGTCTTAAGAATTCAAGTCGCTTCCTACACAAGTTTGCAACGGAAGCAGGCTTCATTCGATTCGGATTTGCCCTGACGCTGATCAGCACCAGTCTGCTGGCTGGATGCTCAAAATCTTCCGGCTGGGTTCGCCGAGGCCTTGGTGACGACAGTGGTGCCGACGATCGCGGCGTCGCTCGACTGGAAGAAGAGGCAGCTCCCGAGTCAGCCTCAGATGGGGATCGAAGCCGAGAAAGAAAATTTCAGCTGACCGGCATGACAAAGCCCGCCGGTGAGCCATCGCTGATCACGCTCGGACCAGGTGATAGCTTTGAATCGCATATCCAAACCGCTCAGGGTGTTGTTCTGGTGGATTTCTTCGCCGAGTGGTGTGGGCCATGCAAAAAACAGTCAGTGATTCTCCACGATCTTGAACCAGAAGCTGCGGAGTACGGCGCGAAGATTATTAAAATCGATGTGGATGAGCACAAAGATATCGCAAAGAAATTTGGTGTTTCATCGATGCCGACACTGATCGTGTTCAAAAACGGAGAAATCATTGATCGCCAGACGGGGCTGACGGACCACAGGAGTGTCAAACGGCTGCTCAAAATGTAAGCGGTCCACAGACGAACGCTGCCCGTTGATCTTTCGTTTTATCATTCGACTGCACGGCGTAGAAGTCTCACGGCCTTATGTCTGCCCGCGCATCGGTCACCGAACGAAAAGTCGCCATCGTTTATTGTCCGAGAACACGAAAAGACAATCGCG
>CANHVD010000385.1 GCA_947463775.1 Planctomycetaceae bacterium
AACGTCCCGATGTTCCCTGACATCAAATCCCAACACAAAATGTCTGTGAGGGATTTTGCACAAGACTTCGATCTCTCACTGACGTTTCGGCCTGGACTGAACGGGATCTAGTTCGGGACTGTCCCTTAGTCCCAGTTCGCTCCCGCAGCGCTGGCTTCAGCCAGTATTCGACCGTGGATCAAATCAGCAACGCCGACTGAAGTCGGCAACACGAACTAGCGCTGTTTCCGGACCTGATTTTTGCGGGAGAGGCCGCACCGTGGCCCGCCGAAACGCAGTCGGTCAGAAATGTCCAATCGACACGCCGTACAGATCTCAAAACTCGCCGGGCTTTGTGTCAAGCACATCGTGGCGATTGATCAGCTGTTCCAGCACAACCGAGGCAACCTGACGACTCATGGATTTTGCACTGCCATCGGCGTAGACGAAATTCACGTGGTATGAATGATTGCTCCCAAAGCTTCCCACTTGCAGTTGCTGCTGCATCAAATTCTGTTGCCGTTCTTCTTCAGTCATGTTGGCGTAGTCACCGACGAGCGCTATCTCATTGACATTCATACGAGTCGCATTTCCCAGCCGATTGCCATTTCGCAGAGTGCTCCGATCTCCGTAAAGCCAGATTGACTTGTCACCGGAAAGCTTGACTTCCCCGGCCAGCAAGGTTGTCGTAGCACCGTCAGGAATTGTATCCAGCGATTCAGAACTGTTGAGATACAGTAGGCCGTTGCTGTCAGTATCAATGGGCTTTTCCACACTGTGATGGACACCGGCATAGCTGCTCTTACCAACGCTTGCGGCAGCCTCCGAGGGGCACGTTAAACCGGGAATGACAGGAATCGACAACGGAGATAATGCGTCCCGTTGTGGAGGACCTAGACTGGGGTCGTAGGCAAAACCGGGCATCTCCATCCCGCTCTCAACAGATTCTCCCGGAGATTCCTCAGCCATTTCGTCAGCCGAAGTCGCCTCGGCTGGCGAACCTTCTGCTGGCGGATTGGCCTGAGTCTTCTGATAGTCATTCCATATCTGAAGATCCTTCCAATAGTCTGCTCGAGACTCCGGGCTAATGAACGACATCTGAGGCATGTTGAAATCGATCTGGCGATAAACGCCTTCCTGCCCAAGAAACGGCAGCAGTTGTGGAATCCAGCCGACGCGATAGCCCGGATCAGTGGCGACAGGAGTTTGTTCGTCGATCCCTGCTTCCAGGCTGCGGATCGGCCCCACAGGATTAACGCAGCCAGGAGGCAGCACCGAATACTGCTGGTGATAACTCCGAAACGCAACGCCAATCTGCATCAGATTATTCAGGCACTGCGTCTTTCTGGCCGCCTCCCGAGCCTGCTGCACCGATGGCAACAGCAGTGCAATCAGGATCGCAATGATCGCAATCACCACCAGAAGTTCCAACAGTGTAAACCCACGCTGTCGACAACTGAGACCTCGTCGAATGAGCATTACTAAAACTCCTGCTGTGCCGACAGATCTTCACGATTGCCCAGATGAGAGTATGTTTTCAGGTCAATGTTCTCGCTCAGAAAGCGTACGGAGCCATCCGCCAAAACAAACTGTGCACCTCCCGTGTGTTGACTGCTGAATCCGCTTGTTGCTGTATCAGACGGTGCTGGCAAAGGAACCATGGAACCATTCCGAGTTGTCCTCGAGCCGCCAATATCCCAGCCGGCATTGATCGGAACTTCGGTGTTTCTGAGCGTCGCCATCGTGCCGGACATCCAGCCCAGATCCTTTACGCCGGTCGGAATAATCCTTTCACCAGCTAAAATCGTGTTGGAAGCTCCGTCACGAATTTCCTGATATCCAACTCCGCTGTTCAAAAACAGCAGACCATTGTTGCTCATATCAATGGCGACGTCATCGCCTCCAAAACATCCGGCATAGTTGGAAACTCCACCGGACTGCCGATTGTCAGATGGACACAGAAAAGAAACGATGGCCGTTGCTCGTGGACCAGCATTCGCTTGAGCATAAACGCTTTCATTGAAGTTGATGTTGCCGAACAGTCCTGCCTGTTCGATTGCCGGAAGTATCTGCACCAGCCAGCCCATATGATATCCTTCTTCAATATTACGAATTGGCCCTGAGAGATTGACCGTTCCGGGCGGCATCATTTCAAACGACATTTCATACGTGTGCATCGCAATACCAAGCTGCATCAGATTGTTCTTGCATTGCGTCCGTCGAGCTGCCTCGCGAGCCTGCTGAACGGCCGGCAATAACAACGCGATCAGAATCGCGATGATGGCAATGACGACCAGCAGTTCAATCAACGTAAAGCCGCGTCGAAAGAGCAACTTGCGGTCGCTTTTCGACTTTGCCGCGAATGAAGGACCGTGCGCAGTGATAGATGATGTTTCCGGACCGTAGTCCAGCGGGGTATCAATGATCATGGTGTCAACTTTCTGGTTCGTGTGACCTGAAAAGGAGTTTCGGCATTGGCCGGATAACGTGAAACCACCGTGCAGATTCCATCCTGCACTCGGATCGTTACCTCAGCCGAATTTGTCTGATGAACATGGCCCGCCGGAACTTTCCACGTTGTTCCTGTCCAGGCGAGATCCGCAGCAAAAGAAGTCGCAGCCAGCGCGAGTCCCGCATCGGCCAGCTTCTCTGCCTGCAGATGAAGCACTTGCTGACGCGAATGCCGGCGATCACTTAACGCTCGACTAACCTGCTGGGCAATCAGCCCAGCCAAAATCATGAGCACGACCATGGCGACAATCGTGACGGCTCCACGCCGCCGTGTTGTCGCTGAATGCTGCGTCTGCTCGCGGAAACGTTGTTGGGGGGAGATTCGCTTCATGGTACGGCTCCCTTGAGAACAATCTCAACGAAACTCGGCGATGCGATCGCGGGGTTGACTGGCGGATGGGTAACTTCCACGGGCTTCTGCAGATTCGAACCACCATGTCCGGCTGCCGAATACTTGACGAAGGCCGATGGCTCCACAATTCGAATTCGAACAGTTCCGGATTCGTGCTGTTCGAACACCACCTGACTACCCGCCGGGAAAATAAATCGATCGGTCGCGGTCTTCGTCTCACCCTGCCGAGCGACTCGATTCAGGATGCCTCGATCTGTGCTCCACGTGACGATCGTCTGGTCTTGTCTGGTCGCGGTCAGAATCTCGGCTGACTCAGCTTTCAGACTTCCGGCATCCGCATCGTCTCGCAACTGCTGCTCGGCTCTCAACAACGACATCAGGAACAAAGCTTCACGTCGATCGGAAGTGTCCGCCTTCAAAATGGTATGCAATACCGTCCCCGCCAACGTCAACAACGCGGAGGCCATCGTCATGTAAATAATGGTCAAGTGAAACAGCGACCCGCGCCGTTCGGTTCGCCTCAGGCCGCGAGTCAGTTTTTGCGAAGAACTCTCCACGAAGTCTAAACGTTTCATGGCATTGCCTCCGCCGCTTTTCGCCAGACAACGACTGAAACGTTTTGCTCCGGCATTGACTCCATTAAGGGCTTGCGAATCGTCAATCTCAGCGGTTGAAGCATTTTCGCGTCCTCCGAAACGGGCAGCAGTTCGGCCTCCAGCACCGCTTGTTCATATCGCTCCTGAAACCATGCAGTAAGCTTTGGCAGGGCCGCAGGATCAATGGTCTCCGGCAGGAGTTCTTCGATGTTATTCAGTTCAACCATCGCCAGAGTTTCAAACCGTTGAGCCATTCGTTGTCGCCGCACGGCGGTCATGGCTGGGACCAACATCGCAATAGCGGCTCCCAGAATGATGGCACCGACAATCGCTTCGACGACGAGCACCCCGCGTCGGGAGCGTTGCCTGAGTAATGATAAATGTGTCTTCTGCATGAGTTATAAATCCGGAGCGTCGGTTTCAGCTCAAATCATTTAACAGCTTGATCAGCGGGGCAAAGAAAGCGACACAGACGAACATTACTGTTAATCCCAGCACGAGTATCATCATCGGGGCAAGGATCGTAGGCACGCGTCGCCAGAATCTCATCCGGCGAGCTTCGATCGCTTCAGCCAGATGTCGCAGACCCCAGTCCAGATGTCGAGTTTTCAGGGCCGAATGCAAAAACGCAGCTTCGCGAGTTCGAAGCAGCCGTGTGGCTTGTAAAGCGTCGATTGTATCCTCGCCATTCATGACTCGATGCCGCAGCCCACTGACACGCTCTGAGGCTCGCCCCGGGGGCATGTCGATCATCGCGGAATCGAGTGCCGCACTTAGCGGCTGCCCGGTCGCAGCTGAAAGACTCAACTGCCGAAGTAAACCGGGCACCCAGTATCTCGGCCAATGCTCCATCAGCCGGTGATATCCGTGAATCAATTTGCTGCGACTTGATGTGTATGTCCACCATAGGCCGATGAAGACACAACTGGTCATCGGCAACAGAAAAATGTACCAGTAAGAAAGAACAACATCCGTCAAGTAGATCAAAGCCACTGTGATTGGCGGAAACTCGACTCCGAAGCCAATAAAGATTTCTTTGAACTTCGGAATGATGAACAGCATCAGGAATGACACAACGGAAAACATTACCGTGCCGATGCTGAATGTCATCAGCAGCAAAGTCTCCATCGTGACCGCACCACCGCTCGCGGTCTGCACCGACTGACTGATCCGCTTCGCTTCATCAACGAGCACATCCGTCAACGTGCCCGTACTTTCGGCGGTCCGAATGGCAGAAATAGTCTGGTCGGGAAGTAAATCTCGCACCATCGTCAGCGACGCCGCAAGAGAATGTCCCTGCTCCATCAGCAGTCGCAATTGTCCAATCTTGCTGCCCCACTCTCCGCTACTTTCTGCCTCATGAGCTCGTAGGCTGTGCAGAAGCGTTTCGCCATGCCCGATTCCTCCGGCCAGCAACATCAGCAGCGATGTCTGCCGCAAAGGCTCAGACTGATGAGTCATGAAGAGCCACATCTGAATATGGTTCATGGCAGCCACCACACAATCATCGCAAGATCATTCAGCAACTTGATCAGTGGCATAAACAACGCGATCACCATAAAGCCCACGAGGAGCCCGGCACTAACAACGATCAGCATCTGAAATAAGACAGCGATAAAAGATCCGTTACCAGACGCGGCCTGCTCCAGCGCTGACGCGTAACTTTGAAAAGCCTGAGCCGTCTCCTGGCGAGCGGCCTCGGAGTTTTTACTTCCCGAAACGCGAAACAGCAGCGAAAGAGGCAGCCCGGAAAGCTGTCGAGTATATGCCAGCTCAGGCGTTCCTGATTCAATGACTTCCGCGATTCTCTTACCGCTTTCCGCCACCGAACTGAAGCCGCTGGCCTTAGCGGCGATGGTGATCGCATCCGCCGGACCAACTCGATTCCGCACCAGAACTCCCAGAATGCGAGCCACTCGAGCCTGCATCAGCCAGCGAACCGATAAGCCCAGACCGGGAACGCTTTCCCAGAGCTCGGCTGTCTTCGGCAACACCAACAGAATATGCAGCAGCACAAGTGCGGCAATCATGAACGTTGCCATGGCGAACAGACCAGGCAGACCCAAACTGCTGGCGATGTCACTCAGGCTGATAAACAGCATCGTGATCCCGGGCAGCTCCACACCGAACCCAAGGAAGATTTCCTTAAACTGCACCACAATCGAAATCAACATGACATGCATGCCCATCAGCAGCAGCGTCAATGCAATCAAAGGACTCAGAAACATCGCCGCAAAATGATGAGATTTCAGCCGCATCCCACTGAGCGTCGGAACCAGCTCCGCAACAGCAGTTGCCTTCGTCTGCGAACTCAATTGTGAGTTCATAATGGTGCTTAATTCGCCCGGCAATAGTCCCAGTCCGGTAAACGATCCATGCTGACCTCTTTCAAGCTGGTCTGCCATCCGCAGCAGCATTCGGCGAGGTCGATAAACAAACCAGAACCACGCCGCGGCCCAAAGCTGGACCACCAGCATCGGCAAAAGCCCCGCACTGATCACCAGCCCAAGGCGACCGTCCGGAATCAGGATCGACAAC
>CANHVD010000386.1 GCA_947463775.1 Planctomycetaceae bacterium
GCCTGTCGCTATTCATGGCGAGCCTGTTGTCAGCCTTTGATTTTAGGGTCTGTCATTCTCGCGCCACGAGAATGACGGACGACCTCGGGCTGGGTTTTGGCAGAGCATCAGGGCTCCGTTGACGCGGGAGCCCTCTGCACTGCATCATTAGCATCGCGCGACGATCGGGGCCAGCAGGCCCTTCGCATCGATGGAGTCACATTCCTGCCCCGTAAATCTGTGTCGTGTCATGTCTGAAGTTACAGTGCTCCTGACAGCGATTGACCAGGGGGACACTCACGCCGCGGAGCAGTTGTTGCCGCTGGTATATGACGAACTTCGACGACTGGCCGCGAGCCGGATTGATCGGGAACGGACGCCGCAGACACTGCAGGCCACTGCGTTGGTTCACGAGGCCTTTCTGCGACTCGTGGATACCAACACGATTCCACAATGGAAGACGCGCGGTCACTTTTTTGGAGCCGCAGCGGAAGCGATGCGAAGAATTCTCATTGAGAAGGCTCGCCGCAAGGAACGCATGAAACACGGCGGTGATGTTGTTCGCGAAGATCTGGACTTGCTGGAGATTGAGGCGGCCTCGCCGCGTGAAGATCTGGTCGCCATTGACGCCGCTTTGACCAAACTACGAGCGCAGGATGCCACGGCTGCGGAACTGGTGCAGTTGCGCTACTTTGCCGGCCTGACCATTGCTGAGACTGCCGCCGCGATGGATATTTCTCCACGCACGGCCGACAGAATCTGGGTCTTCGCAAAAGCATGGCTCCATCGGGAGATTTCGTAGCAGACAATGGCTGGCCAGAATTCTCTTTTCAAAAATTCTGGCGTAGATTCTGTCAATCCGTCGCACTGACCTATGAGCGTCCGATGTTTCGACTTCGGGAATCTCAGGATCGCTGTTTTTCTGTGAATTCAGCGAGTCTGGTCAGAGGGACTTATTGCACTGAGTAGCCAATGCCAATCAACGAACGAGTGATTTTTGATGCCGCCGTGGAAATTTCCGATCCAAAGGCACGGCAAACCTTCATTGAAAAAGCGTGCGAAGGAAATGCTGAGCTATTTGCTCGAGTTGCCGCGCTGCTGAAGTCGCATGACGAGGCCGGGTCGTTCCTTGAGATTCCTGTGGTCGATTTTGACGGGGCACTTCCGGAGACTCGCGTCGATCAGACGCTCTCGCATCCGCCGGTTAGCTTGGTGCAGTCCCCCACGGAAATCGTCAGGGTGTTGACTCCAGGGATTGGGGATTCAGCGGAGGATGATTCCTGTGATGATGACGAAGCTGAGCATCGTGTCGACCTGAGCTTCCTGAAGCCGTCGACCAAGCCGGGCTCCATCGGGACTTTGGGCCACTATGAGATCCTGAAAGTGCTGGGGCAGGGCGGCTTTGGAATCGTCTTCAAGGCCTTCGACGAGAAGCTGCATCGCCATGTCGCCATCAAGGTCATGAATCCTCAGATGGCAGCTACCTCGCCGCCTCGCAAGCGATTCCTGAGGGAAGCTCGTTCTGCCGCGGCGATCCGCAACGAGAATATCGTGGCTGTTCACAGTGTTGAAGAGGAACCATTGCCGTATCTCGTGATGGAGTTTATTGATGGAAACACGCTGCAGGATAAGCTGAACGAGAACGGCCCGCTGGAGGTCACGGAAATTCTCTACCTCGGGCAGCAGATCGCGGGTGGGCTCGCAGCGGCTCATGCCCTTGGCCTGATTCATCGAGACATTAAGCCGGGCAATATTCTGATCGAAGGTGCGGTCGAACAGAAAGTGAAGATCACTGATTTCGGACTGGCTCGAGCTGCCGATGACGCCAGTCTGACTCGGTCGGGCGTCATCTCCGGCACGCCAATGTATATGGCTCCGGAGCAGGCGACCGGACAGGCTCTGGATCATCGAACTGATCTGTTTAGTCTTGGCAGCGTGCTGTATCAAATGGCTTCCGGTCGGCCTCCGTTTCGAGCTCCCAGCACGGTGGCCGTGTTGCGGAGAGTCACTGAGGATACTGCTCGCCCGCTTCAGGAGATCGTGCCCGAGCTTCCCGACTGGCTGGTCACGATCGTTAACAAGCTGCTGGAGAAGAAGCCGGAAGACAGGTTTCAATCTGCTAAAGAAGTGGCGGAGTTGCTGGGGAAATGTTGTACGGAATTGCAGCTTAACGGTGTCGTCAGCAGCATTCCTTTGCCCCAAAGTAGCCATCTTGCTCCGCAAGATGAGCCTTCATCAGCGGCCCATTCATCTACTAACCGTCCGTCGCCGAATCAACCGTCATCGCAACCTGCAATTGCTCAACCGAGTGCCGCCCTACAAGGCTCGTCTCGGCGGAGCGAGACGGATAGGTTGAAACTCTCCTGGACCCTCTACGGCATTCTGCTCGGCATGATGGTGTTGCTGCCCATTTTGTTCGGGAAGCAGATTGGCTCCTATGTAAATGCCTCGATCTGGCCAGCAATACCGGCCTTACCTGGAACAGCCGTTGCGGGTGGGCTTGAGTTCGACGGCAAAGACGATTTCGTGAGCATTGATCCTGTCGACTGGTCATATCCGCAGTTCACCATTGAAGCTTTCGTCACATCGGCACCGGACAGCGATAACGGCACGATTGTGCAACTGGGAAGCGGTGGAGACAAGCTGGAATGGATGTCGCTCTACGATGACCAACCAGCCGATCCCGGCAAACGATTGAGCGGTGCAGCCATTCAGGGCAAAACGCCGTTCGCAAACACTTCAGCACCTCTCACCGCTGGCGTTCGACAGCATCGAGTTCTGGTGTTCGACGGTCGCTACATGCATTACTACGTGAATGGAATCTGGCAGGCAAAACGCTTTGCAGAAGCTCACGAGGGCCTGATGTGGAAAATGAAGAACCTGCGAATCGCTTGTGACGGCAGCGAACGACGATTCTTCCAGGGCCGCATTGATCAGATCCGCATCTCCCGCGTTGCACGATACGACAATAACTTTGCTCCAATCACAAGCGTCACCAGCGATGATTCAACTTTGGCGTTGTACAACTTTGACGAAGGCACCGGCGAAGTTCTCAAAGACGCCAGCGGCAACGGCCACGATGGCAAGATCGCGGGGGCGAAGTGGGTCACGTCGAAATCGGAAGACTTAACGTCGCGATCAGACTCACCGTCCGCTGCAATTTCAAATCTCAGATCTCAGATATCAAATTCTTCAACCGGCTGGCAAGGCTGGCCCTCCGATGCACCAGCACCGGCCATCGCGCCGTTCAATGCTGCACAAGCCAAGCAACATCAGGAAGCTTGGGCGAAGTATCTCAATGTCCCGATCGACTACACAAACTCCATCGGCATGAAATTTCGCCTTGTGCCACCTGGCGAGTTCATGAGGGGAAGCTCATCGGAGGAAATTGCGCTGGCACTTGAATCAGCAGGCGATGACAAACTGTGGCAGGAAACGATCAACAGCGAAGGGCCCCAACACAAAGTCGTTTTGACGAAAGCAACGTACATCGGTGTGCATGAAGTAAGTCAAGGACAATTTGAACACGTCATGGAAAGGAACCCTTCTCGTTTTGGGCCGATGGGGGCCAGCAAAGATACGATTGCCGATCTGGACACGACCAGCTTCCCTGTCGAAAAAGTGAGCTGGGATGAGGCGACTCGGTTCTGCGTGAAACTTGGTAAAGAACAGGGGCTGTCCGACGACAAGGCCTACCGTCTACTTACGGATGCAGAATGGGAGTTCTCCTGTCGAGCCGGAACGACAACTGAATATTGGATCGGTGATAACGAGCAGGACAGACTGCAAGCAGCATGGCTCTACCAAAACTCAAGTGAACGCACACATGCGGTGGGTGAGCTGAAAGAAAACCCCTTCGGTCTCTACGATGTTCATGGCAATGTCTGGGAGTGGGTGCAGGATGCCTGGGATCCAACGTTTTACGGCCAGCTGCAGGGACAACTCGCAGTCGACCCCGTCAAGCCCTCGATCGCCGGAGCTCCGCATGTAACGCGAGGTGGCTGTTGGAGCTCGTCCATTACGAGCAGTCGATCGACATCTCGCTGCCCGGAGACCGCAGCCTATTCGGGCACCTTGATTGGTTTTCGAGTATCACTGGCGGTTGAGACGGTGCGAGAAACACTGAAACACACGGTCAGCTCGCCCACATCCGACGATCCAAATTAAAACACTTCGATGTTAACGTCGCTGGCTCCGGGTTGGCTTGATCGCGTCTCTAAACTCTCACCCGAAGAACAGGTCTCCGAGTTTACAGCGGAGATGAAACGCCGCAGTCCGGAATGGGTTGGTGTTGCTACACCGACGATTACAGACGGCCAGGTTGTGGGGATCACTTTCAATTAACTGCATATCAAAGATCTGAGCCCGATTGCTGCATTCACAAATTTGAAACCGCTGGAAGCCAACTCATCGCTGACCTCTGTGACCTTTCGCCGCTCGCACTGTTGAAATCTCCTACCGCAGCGCATGTCCGAGAATGTGAAAAGATCGCAGACCTGTCGCCGTTGCAGAGTTTGCCTCTCGTCGACTTGATAATCAGCAGGTCCAGTGTGTCCGATCTTTTTCTTTTTTCAGGTAAACCACTTCAGTTGTTCAACGCCAACTACTGTTCGGCATTAACGGATCTCTCACCACTGCGAGGCGCCCCGTTGCAGCCGTAATCTGGGCATGGAACACAGCGGTGTGAACGATTTGACTCCAAACAAGAGTCTTCGGTCGGACTGCGAATCAAGGCTATCCTCAGTGCCGAGTCTCCGGAACCGGAATTAGAACATCTCACATGCGAAGATCGAATGCCGTTGCTGGCGATTCTGGCGGAAACGAAGCCGGGATTGATCGATTAAGTCTGTGGTTGAAACTGACGCGAATTTGTTTGAGTCGATAGAATGGGTCTGAGCCAACCGGATTTCTTCAGCCGCCGAGGCTCATTCACACAGATAGGATTTTAAAGATGTTGTCTTCTCTGCTGTTTATTACCGCCAGCTTCTTTGCCGACCAGCCCGCGTGGCCGGCTTTTCTGGGGGCAGGTGCGTCAGAGATTGATCCCGCGTCAATTCCGCTTAAATGGTCACCAACTCAGAACATCGCGTGGGATGCATCATTGCCGGGACATGGACAATCGAGCCCTGTGATCTGGGGTGAGAAGGTTTTCGTTACGACAGTGGAAGGCGACAATAAAGAAACGTGTCACACGGTGTGTCTGTCGCTAAAGGATGGAGCGATCCTGTGGGATCATCAGCATGCGTCAACGGCACCGGATCCCAACAGCGTGTATATCAGCCGAGCAGCCCCGACGCCGGTTGTCGATAAGGACCATGTCTTTGTGTTCTTTGAGTGCGGCGATTTGATTGCGTTGACTCATGACGGCAAAGAGGTGTGGACGAAGTCGTTGTCGAAGGAATACGGCAAGTTCGTCAACAAGTTCGGCCTCAGCGGATCACCGGTGCAGACGGAGTCTTCTGTGATCGTGCTGATCGACGACGAAGGTCCGTCATATCTGGTCGCGTTCAGCAAAGCGGATGGCGGCATTCTGTGGAAGACGGATCGCCCCAGTCGGACAAGCTGGAGCAGCCCGGCGATTCTGCCCATCAACGGTCAGCCCCAGGTGATTGTCAGCTCGGCTGGCACTGTCGATGGTTACGATCCCGCCGTTGGAAAGCTGTTGTGGACTTACGCGGATGTGGGTGGAAACACCGGAACAACTCCCTTGCCAGTGGGGCAGGACCAGTTCCTGATTGCGGCATCACCAGGCCGATCGGGTGAAAACTCAGAAGGCGCGAAGAAGTCGAATGCTTTGTTGAAGGTTACTCCTGAAGGTGACAGCTGGAAAGTTGAAAAGGTCTGGGCGGCTGCTGAGGCGACTCCATCCTGGGCATCTCCTTTTGTCCATCAGGGTTTTGCGTACTGGGTGAATCGAGTTGGCGTCGTGTATTGCATTGACGTTGCCACCGGCGAGCAAAAATATGCGCAGCGAACGAAGCAGTCGTGCTGGGCGAC